>CAVCDC010000023.1:0-32645 GCA_963600865.1 Firmicutes bacterium CAG:103 | reverse complement strand
TCTGGGCTTTCTCCTCAAGGGTCATCGCCTTGAGCACTTCGTCGATGTTGTTGGCGTTGAGTTGCGGAGCCGACTGCGCCATCATGGTTGTCGCCATGGCTCCTGCCGCTAAGGTAAGAGCGAGTTTCTTGTACTTCATATTCCTGTTTTTGTTAGTAATTGATGTTTGTTATTTTAGGTTTTTGTCGGATTACAGGATACAACCTTTGTAGTAATCTGTAAAATCATGATGCAAATATAATAAAATAAGGTGGAAGTACTAAGCATTTCAAGCCTTTTCTTTCCTTAATTTACAAGTTAAGCATACAATATAACAAATCAAGCATCTACGACCACCTTCTTTCAATGCCGTTAAACAGACGTTAAAAGCACATATTGTCTTTGTAAAATGCTACTAAATGCTTACTTTTGCAAACGGATTTGTACAAAAAGGAAAGACATGAAGAGAATAATGTTATTTTTGGCTGTCATGTTTATAGCATGCGGCATAAGTGCGCGGACAAATGTTGTTACGCGCTCCTCCAGTTCGTCCAAGAGCGATGTCATAAACATCGACAAGGTGAAATATCGCATCACTTATGAAGGAAAATGGGTGAACAACCCGTCTATCACTCCCTTTATCTATACAGACAGTGAAATGAGACTGGACATTGGCGAGAAGGTAATCATGTTCTATGACAGAACGAAGCAGATAAAAGACTCACTTGTAAGAGCGAAAGTAGCAGCTGGAGATTTTGACCTTTCCGATTTACCAAAAGGTGGCAGGTTTCCTTTCGTTTTCTACAAGAACTATCCTGCCGTAGGCAAGTCTCTACACTTGGAGTCTGTCGGCAAGGAAGACTATCAATGCACTGAAAACTTAGAGACTCCCGAGTGGCAGCTCGTTCCAGACAGTACTGCAGACATCATTGGCTATCATTGCCAGTTGGCGAAGACCAACTTCAAAGGTAGGGTATGGTACGCTTGGTATGCAGAAGATATTCCTATGCAAGAGGGACCTTGGAAACTTTGCGGTCTTCCCGGCTTGATATTGAAAGCATACGATGAAAACAAGGAGTATGTCTTCTCAGCTATCGGGATGAACACGATATCTGCTGACAGTCCCATCACCTTCAAGAAAGAGAAAAGAGAAGAAATCAGTCAAAAGGACCTTAGAAAGACAAAAGAGAAGTTTACCCCCAGTATGGTGCTGGAAGGAACAGGTGTCAAAACCGTCAAGGTTTATGACGACAAGGGGAATCCTATAGACTTGAAGAAGTTTATGAACAAGAAGAATGTCTTTAATCCGATAGAACTGCAATAACAAAACGATAACACCTATCCCGTGAGCAGTTAGATAGTTATAGACTATGAAGAGAGTATTAACTGCCATCATTATGTTCTGCTTTCTGTTTTGCATTCCTTTAGCAATGCAAGGCAAGATACTTGATGTGTCTACTCATGTTGCTGGCGATAATACGCCAACAGAAATCAGAGGGCATGTGGAAGACTCGCTTACTCACAACCGCCTTGCGGGCGTATCCGTTACTCTGTTCCGCAATGGCAAGCCCTTGAAGTTTACACGCACCAAGGAAGACGGCGCCTTTGTGTTTTCTTTGACAGAAAAGCAACAGGGCGATATGCTGCAAGCTACCTATATGGGCTATAAGAAGCAGAAAACAGCGGTTTCATCGAACGGTGAGACCGTTATTAGTATGGCTTCCACGGCATTCGTATTGAAAGAAGTACAAGTGAAAGGCTCTCGCATCACGGGTAGAGACACCATCTCCTTCGACCTCACCCGCTTTGCCAACGAACGAGACAACTCTCTGAAAGATGTACTGAAAAAACTGCCTGGTGTCGATGTGGAGAAGGATGGGCGCATCAACTACAATGGAAAGCCCATCAACCGCTTCACCGTGGAAGGTCTCGACCTGACAGGCGGCAAGTACAACCAACTGGAAGAGAATATCAAGGTAAAAGATGTGAAAAAGGCCGAAGTCATCGAACATGACCAACCTGTCAAGGCTCTTCAAAACAAAACATTCACAGACAATGTGGCGATGAACATTTCCCTCAAGGATAGTGTCCGCGACAGACTTTTGCCTACCATCAAACCCTACCTGTTGATAGGTAGTCCTACCCATGTGGGCGGCAGCCTTAACATCATGCAAATAGGAAAGAAAAAGCAGATGATGTATGAAGCCACTTACGACAGAAGCGGTAAAGACCTCTCCAATGCCTTTAACGTGTTCGCCTCATATAGCGAGCGGCTCACCGCTGAGGCTCTTCCATCGTGGCTTTCCACTCCAAGTCTCGAAGCTCCTATCGATGCTGAGCGTTTGCGCTTCAACACCTCACAGAAGTACGCCATCAACCATATCAAGAAGAACAGTCAGGATGCGGAAAGCCGCATAGAAGCCAACTATGTACGTCAAGTAGTGCGCCAACAACGTGAGAATGCCTCGCTCTATGACCTCGGAGGAATCTTGCCTGTTGCAACTGCCGAGCGCAACAACAAGACAATGGTAAGCGATGCGTTCAATCTGGAATATGAGAATAAGGTAAACCAAGTGTCTCATTACGGCAACGAACACTTTAGCCTCAATGCCAATCAGAATGACGGTTTGTCAAGTATCAACGATACGCTCACCCAGCGCATCCGCACACCTCGACTGAACCTTGAGGCAAGCATCTATCGTCTCTTTGTGTTCAAGAAAAGTAGACTGTCATGGAAGTCCATCGTCGACTATCATCATGAAGTGTCTGACCTCTATGTGAACGACAGTTTCAGCCGCATCCGTACCAACCTTTTGCATACTGCTCATGCACTGAACTGGCAGAAGACTTCATATCGTTGGACACAGGAGTACAGGGTAAACGTGGATGTCAACAACGTTCATGCGAAAAACCAAGAGAACATCGGTGAAATCGGAGAAAATAGTCTAAAGGTTACGGGGACATTCGCCCCTTATTGGCAATACAAGGTCGACAACTTCCGTATTTCCTTCACGCCAAATATGATTTGGGAACGTTTCACGCATCCCCAAAAGACTATCTTTGCCATTTCGCCTTTCCTATATCTCAACACAAAACTTGGCTTCCGCAGGGAACTGACGGGCTATGTGAGTTATAATACGTCAACAGGTTCTGCCGCCAACTACGCCTTGAGCAACTACAGGACGAGTTATCGCTCTTGGTATCAGTCGAGCGACATCATACCGATTATCCGTTCTCTGTCGGGAAAACTAAGCTACGATTACAAACGCCCCATCAAGGAGATATTCTTCTCGGCATCGGTAAACGGAAGTAGACTGTGGATGAATACCGCCACCGACCTTCGCATCGTGGACGGGAACTATTATACCTCTTTATATATACAGGACAGTAAGAGCGACAACCTCGGCGCATCACTCTATATATCCAAAGGGTTTTATGACTTGAATCTGAAGACACGCCTCACCGCTGCCTATAACTACAGCAAGGGAGAGCAATACACGAATCATCAAGCTATCAACTACACGGCAAACACATATACTCTCACGCCAAACATTGATTTCTCGCCATCGTGGTGCCAGTTCTGTTATGAAGGAGAATTCTCTTTCTACAACACAAAACACCAGAATTCATCGACTTCATCGCTCTTCAACTGGAAACAAAGCCTCAGCGCTACAGCTACCATCAGTCGTGTAGACATCACCTTCTCGCTTGTGCATTATCGCAACGAACTGCAAGAGGGCAATAAGCTCAACTGCCTTCTTGGCGATGCCTCGGCAGTATGGCGTCTTAAGAAGTGGCGCTTTTCGGCTGAACTTCGGAATATCTTCAACAAGAAGAATTATGTGGAGACGACATACAGTGGGGTAAGTACGTCGACAAACAGCTACCAACTCCGTCCAAGAGAGTTGATGATAACGGCACAATACGCTTTATAAAAAAACACTATCAGGCACCTTTCCCCAACTCTCTACGGTAAAGGCTTGGCGTAACGCCCTTCATCTTCTTGAAGAAATGAGTAAGGTGAGCCTGCGATGAGAAGCCTGTTGCATAGGCTATTTCCTGAACGGACTGTGTGGTGGTTGACAACGCTGTCTCTATTTCCTGGAGAATATGTTCGTCAATGATGGTCTTAGGCGTCTTGCCCGATATGCGGCGCGTCACCTGACCCAAGTAGCGGCTGCTGACATTCAGTTGGTCGGCATAGAAATGTACATCGCTGTATGTACGGCAAAAGTTGACAACCTGCGACACAAACTCATTGTACAACTCAGAACTGCGTCCCTGTAGTTTTCCCTCCCGTGCCATCTCCATGTGTATAAATTCTCGCGCCATAGACAGTGCCTCGTCCTGTGACTTGCCTTGTGAGAGATATACGCTGAGCGCCGATGAAAAGCGGTTTGCCATACCGTGGGAGTTGGCATTGTCAAGTCTGAACACCCGTCCAGTCTGTGCAGGGAGCATACTGTCGCGGAGGATGATTTCGCTATCCCTGTTTCTTGCCACTACTAAAGAACAGAAGGGCAACAGCCTAAATCTTATCTGACTCACGACATCTTCACTCATCAGAGCTTCACCATTGCTCGACCACAGCACTGGGTCGTAGATGACATATTCTGGGCGGTATCTGGATAGGGAGTCGACTATCACACCAAGCGTATTCATATTGCGTATCATACCGATTTTGACAATCATGGGTTGTATATCGTTCATGATAGCGTCTATCTGTCCTTTTACAATTTCGGCAGGTATGTCGAAGAACTCCTGGATACCCAGCGTGTTCTGTACCGTAATACTTGTGATGGCAGTGACGGCATAACCTCCTAAGGCAGAGATAGTCTTGATGTCGGCTTGGACACCAGAACCGCCTGTGCTGTCAGAACCTGTGATGGTAAGTATCGGATGAATGGTTTTCTTTTCCATGTTGCAAAAGTAAGCATTTATAGTGAAAGTACATACCTTTCTGCTCTGTTTTTATACAAAATGACGCATTGTTTGCACGAACAGGAACTTTTTTTCGCCGTCTCGTAATAATGTGTTTCCTTTGCACCGTCATTCAGAAAGGTTAACTCCTCTGATAAGACAGAAAACAGTAGTATTTCAAAAAACAGACAAAATATATGATGAAAGAAAACAGACAAGAACTGAACCGCAACTTGGCGCAGATGCTCAAGGGCGGTGTAATCATGGACGTAACAACTCCAGAACAGGCAAAGATTGCTGAGGCAGCAGGCGCATGCGCCGTCATGGCATTGGAACGTATTCCAGCCGACATCCGTGCGGCAGGTGGTGTGTCTCGTATGAGCGACCCCAAGATGATCAAGGGTATTCAAGAGGCTGTCTCCATCCCTGTCATGGCAAAGTGCCGTATCGGTCATTTTGCCGAGGCTCAGATTCTCCAGGCTATCGAGATCGACTACATCGATGAGAGTGAGGTGCTCTCACCGGCAGACAATGTTTATCACATAGACAAGACAAAGTTTGACGTACCTTTCGTTTGTGGTGCCAAGAACTTAGGTGAGGCGCTTCGTCGTATTGCAGAGGGTGCCACAATGATTCGCACCAAGGGCGAACCGGGAACTGGCGATGTGGTGCAGGCTGTCACTCACATGCGTATGATGCAGAGCGAAATTAAGCGCTTGACATCTATGAGCGAGGATGAACTTTACGAGGCCGCCAAACAGTTGCAGGCTCCTTACGACTTGGTGAAGTATGTGCATGAGAACGGTAAACTTCCTGTTGTCAACTTTGCTGCTGGTGGTGTGGCTACTCCTGCTGACGCAGCGCTCATGATGCAGCTAGGTGCCGAAGGCGTATTCGTAGGCTCTGGCATCTTCAAGAGTGGCAACCCTGCCAAACGTGCACAAGCTATCGTCAAGGCTGTCACCAACTACAACGACCCAAAGATGTTGGCTGAGCTGAGCGAAGACCTCGGCGAGGCGATGGTAGGCATCAACGAGCAGGAGATAGCTCTTCTTATGGCTGAAAGAGGTAAGTAAAAGACCTGGAAGTAAACTTCTCAAGCAAAAGAAATCATGAGAATAGCCGTATTAGCTTTACAAGGTGCCTTCGCCGAGCACAGACAGAAGTTGGCTCAGTTGGGCGTGGACAGTTTCGAGATCCGCCAGCGGAAGGACTGGGATCAGCCAAAGGATGGTCTCATCATTCCCGGTGGAGAGAGTACTACCCAAGCAAAACTTCTGAACGAACTCGGGCTGATGGAACCTGTAAAGGAGTCTATTGCCGCTGGTCTTCCTGTATATGGAACATGTGCTGGCTTGATTCTCCTTGCCAAGAAGATTGAGGGCGAACCAAGCCGTCGCATCGCTTCCATGGACATCACGGCGTTACGGAATGCTTACGGTCGCCAGCTCGGCAGTTTCTATGTGGAGGCTCCGATGAAGGGTGTCTCAGGAAACATCCCCATGACTTTCATCCGTGCCCCTTATGTTAAAGAGGTATGGGGCGATGCTGAGGTGCTGGCTGAGGTCGACGGAAAGATCGTGGCGGCAAGGCAGGGCAACCAACTCGTCACTGCCTTTCATCCCGAACTGAATGAAAGTTTGGAAATACACAAGTATTTCATGGAAATGTGCAAAAGTAACACATAATACTTATGGCATAAAGACTTGGTCATGACGGTACAAGAACTCCTTTCAAGGAGATGTTGCAGCCGTCTGTCAACAACTTATACGACAGCTGTCAGTAACTTTGCTGACAGCTGTCGACGTTTCTATTTATTTCTCTTCCTTGATCTGTTCTAAGAGACAATGATTGGCTGCGGCAAGCTGTGGATCAAAGAGATGTTTGATGTATATCATGGTTGTCGAAGTCTTCGTATGCCCTAATGCTTTGGAGATAAGTCCGATGTCCAACTGATGCTTGTATGCTAAACTTGCCCACGTATGTCTGACGACATAAGAAGACAGCGGTCTACTGGCACCAACCATCTTAGACAGGCGCGCAAGGCGGCAGTTGTACCTGCGCAACTGACTGTCGTATTGTTTTTGAGCCTTTTCGGCATCGTGCTCCGTGATGACTGGGAAGACATATTCATCGTTCTCCCCTTCGTACTTCTTGATAATCTCTGCCATGCACGGTTCTATCCCTACCACTATCTCCTGTCCCGTCTTGTGACGTGCATACCTGAACTGTCCGTCCTTGATCTGCGACTTGCGCAGGTGGGCAATATCTACAAACGGCATCCCCATGGCATAAAAGCTGAAAAGAAAGATGTCACGGGCGAAGGCCAAGCCTCTGTCGTCTGAAAGCGACAGACTGATGAGGCGCTGCAAGTCCACTTCTATGGCACTGCGCTTGCTCGTCTGTTCTTTACCCGTGAAGACTTTGTGGAACGGACGCTTGTCTTCTATCTGTCCCGCCTCCACCACCTTATTATATATAGTGCGCAAGCAACGCATATAGCATGACACCGTGTTCATGCACACCCCTTTCTCTATCAGCCATCGCTGATAATGCTCTGTCACATCACATGTGACGTCGGCAAACGTCCAGTTGTCACGCTGCAGGAACTCCGTAAATGACTTGGCTGCCGTCCGGTAGTTGGCAGCTGTCTTGTAGCGTCCCTCACTCTTGGTCTCGTCAATCACCTTCTGGATGAACCCCCAGGCAGCTGACATCTCCACACTCTTTTCCTCTCTCTTCTTCCTTTTGCCAAACAGGCCAAAGGAAAATTCCATTTTGAAATATACCATGACTTCTTGGTTTGTTGATTAGACAATGCTGCAAAGATAACAAAAATATGTCCACCTCGGGGCGCGAGGTGGACTGACGCCTTTACGAACAGGAAAAATAACAACTTTATACATTATTTATTAAAAAGAGAGAGATTTATGGAAAAAAGACTTATGACGTTTATCGCCTGCCTCTTCCTCAGCATAGGAATGGCATTGGCACAAACTCAGGTTTCCGGTACAGTGACCTCCTCCGAAGACGGCTCGCCTGTCATTGGCGCGAGCATCAAGGTGGTGGGCACCAATACCGGTACGGCTACCGACGTTGACGGTAACTTCTCGCTGAATGTGCCCGCAGGCTCAAAGCTCGAAGTGTCTTACATCGGCATGACGGGAAAGACCGTAAAGGCAGGTAAAAACATGAAGATTGTATTGGATCCGGATGACAAATCCTTGAACGAGGTTATTGTCGTAGGTTATGGTACCACACGCCGTGAGGCGAAGACTGGTTCTATCACCTCTGTCAGTTCCAAGGACTTGGCTGATATCCCTGCAACATCCTTCGACAAGATGCTTGCTGGTAAGATGGCCGGTGTCTCTGTAACACAGAGCTCTGGTCAGCCTGGTACGATGGCAAACATCCGTATCCGCGGTATCAGCTCTATCAATGCTGGCAACGAACCTCTTTATGTAGTGGATGGTATCGCTATCCTTTCTGGTGATGACGGTGACTTTACGAATGGTGCCAATGCACTTGCCAACATCAACCCTGATGATATCGAGAGCATCACCGTATTGAAGGATGCCGCTGCTGCTTCTGTATATGGTTCTCGTGCTGCCAATGGTGTCATCCTGATTACCACCAAGAGCGGTAAGGAGGGTAAGAGTCACATTACAGCCCGCGTTAAGTTTGGTATCTCACAGCTTGCCAATGACAACAACTATGGCGTGATGAGCGCCGAGGAGCTTTTGAGCTTTCAGCGTCAGGCTGCCATCAATGGTGGCTATAACCCCGATGACCCAACATCTACTTACTATCGTCCGATGTCTCTTTTGTCCCAGTCTCTGAACAACTGGATGAAGGCTGTGACGCGTACAGGTAAGACTCAGGAATATGAATTGACCCTTTCTGGTGGTTCTTCAAAGACAAAATACTACAACTCTATCTCTTACCACAAGACTGAAGGTATCTACTCTGGTATCGATTACGAGCGTGTCAATGCCCGTATCAATGTAGACCACGAAATCAACAAGTATCTGAAGACTGGCGTCCGCCTCAACTTGGGCTACAGCAATACCAACGATACACCTATGCAGAGTCTGTATTACAGTAACCCAGCCTTTGCTGGTTTGACTCTGATGCCTTGGGTTCCTATCTACAATGAGGACGGTTCTTACAACCTGACCCTTCCTACGAACAGCAATACCAACCCTCTTGCTACTGCAGCTTACGATGACCAGTGGCAGAAGAAGTACGCCTTCAACGGTAGCTTCTATTTGGAGTGGAAACCTATCAAGCAGTTGACCATCAAGACTACTGATGGTGCAGAGCTTAACTTTATCCAGGGTCGTCGTTATTGGTCTCCACTGGCTAATATCGACCAGAGCGGAACAGGTACTCTGCAGACAACACAGACTTATTACCGCAATTTCACGACATCTAATACTGCTACATACCAAGACATGTTTGGCAAGCACAATGTACGTGTACTTTTCGGTCAGGAGGCAACTATCTATGATTCCGAGCAACACTATCAGATGTCACAAAACCTGAACCCTCAGATTCCTTATCATACAGCTGGTAATAGTACCAACGATTTGGATTATGGCTTTGGCAAGGAAACGATGATGTCATGGTTCGGTATCGCAGACTACAACTTTGATGGTCGCTATTATCTGCAGGCTTCTGTCCGTGCAGACGGTAGCTCACTCTTCGGCTCCAACAAGCGTTGGGGTACATTCTGGTCGATTGGTGCCAGCTGGAACATCCACAACGAGAAGTTCATGGAGAGCACCAAAGACTGGTTGCAGGTGCTGAAGCTTCGTGCCAGCTATGGTGTGAACGGTAACAACAACATCAGTCGTTACTTGGCATACGGTACTTACACACAGACTTCTTATAACGGTATCAGTGGTTTGCGTCCTTCTACACCAGCCAACCCTGACCTGTCTTGGGAGCGCAACTACTCATGGAACTTCGGTATCGACTTCCATTTCTTGAAGCGTTTCTCTGGTAGCTTCGATGTTTATAGTCGTAAGACAACAGATATGCTTCTTGCCAAGGCGCAGTCTTACACCTCTGGTTTCTCTTCTGCTACAACCAACGTCGGTTCTCTCCGTAACACGGGTGTTGAATTCCAGTTTGACGCAGACATTATCGATGGCAAAGACTGGAAGTGGAATATGGGCTTCAACATCTCTCACAACAAGTCTAAGGTACTCGAACTTGCAGGTGACGAAATGATGAGCTATTCTGGTGACAGCCGTTTGAGACACATCGTGGGCGAGAGCCTCTATACCTTCTACCTGAAGGATTACTATGGTGTCAACCCAGTCAATGGTGAGGCATTGTGGGTAACAGAAGATGGTTCGCTGAGCAGCGACTACAACAAGGCTCGCTGGATTAAGGCAGGAAGCCCTGAGCCAACCTACACAGGTGGTATCCATTCTACTTTGAGCTGGAAGAACTTGTCTCTGAGTGTCGTTACTGAGTTCAAGGGCGGTAACAAGGTGTTTATCGCAGAGAACAAATACTTGCAGTCAGATGGTCAGTATATGACAATGAACCAGGCAAAGAGCGCCCTCAACTACTGGAAGAACCCTGGAGACACAGGTTGCAATCCTAAGCCAGTTGCCGGCAACTCATCCAACTCTAACAGCTTCTCATCTACTCGTTTCTTGGAGAAAGGCGACTATTTCCGTATCAAGGATGTTACGCTGTCTTACACTTTCGACAGCAGCCTTCTTAGCAAGATTGGTCTGAATTCAGCCCGTATCTATCTCAGCGGTCTGAACGTTTATACCTTCCACGATGTCAACTTCTGGGATCCAGAGCGTGGTATTGACGGTTTGGGCTATGGTATTTATCCTGTTACCAAGAGCTTCATGATAGGTTTGGATGTAACCTTGTAATTTATCAAAACGTAAAAAGGAATAATTATATGAAAAAGATAATATTAGGTCTCGCTTTGGTTTCGACTGGCGTCTTTACATCTTGTCACGATTTCTTGACTGAGGAACCCAAGTTGAAGCAGAGCAACGAGTTGACCTTTGCAACTTTTGAGAACTTGGACTTGGCCGCTGCTGGTGTTTACGCCATGATGCAGAGTGCAAGCTGGTATGACGGTGCCTTCATTCTTCAGTCGGAGTTGCGTGCAGGAAATGCCAAGAACCCGAAGTACGCTGCAGGTTCTGGTCGTTACCTCACTGATACACAGTGGAACTACAACGAGAGCAATACATCGTCGGTATGGGCTTACTCATACTATACGATTTCCCGTGCCAACAATGTCATCAACAACCTTGACGGTAAGGTTTCATCTGAGGTAAGCCAGCAGGATGTGAACAATGTCATGGCAGAATGTCTCTTCATGCGAGCACTCTCATATTTTGACTTGGTTATCACCTACTGCCAGCCATACAACTACAATGCTTCTGAAAGTGACCAGATGGGTGTGCCCATTTGTCTCACTACAGAGAACGGCAAACCGGCAAGAGCAAGCAAACAGGCTGTTTATGACCAGATTGTGGCAGACCTGCTGAGTGCAGAAAGCCTCATGTCTGACAGCTATACACGCTCTGACGCGACAGATGCAGCTGCCGTTGTTTCCAAGAGTGCCATACAGGCTCTGCTCTCACGCGTCTACCTTTATATGGAAAACTGGCAGAAGGCAGCCGACTATGCCACCAAAGTTATCAACTCTGGCAAGTATAGCTTGGCAAGCGGTCAGGACTATGTAAAGATGTTCAGCGCTGAAACAGCTCCTAAGGGTGGTGAAATCATCTTTGAGGTATATGGTTCTAACAAGAACGAATACTGGGATGGAAGTGGTTGGACACACTTGCCCTACTTGACAACAAATGGCTCAAGCGGTGATATTTGCGCCACATCAGACCTCTACAATCTCTACGATGACAATGACATCCGTAAGACAATGTATGAGGATGGCGGTGGTGATTGGTATCCTACCAAGTACAATGGAAAATCAGGTAGTAACCCTCCTGCAACCAACGTACCTATCCTCAGACTCTCTGAGATGTACCTTAACCGTGCCGAGGCTCTCATCAATGGCGCTTCCATTTCTGGCACAACAGCAGAAACCGACCTTAAGACTTTGGCTACAAAGCGTGGCGCTACAGCAGAAGCAGCAACCAAGACAGGCGTGTTCACAGAGCGTCGCAAGGAATTGGCATTCGAGGGTCACATCGTTTACGACTATGCTCGTACCAACACCAGCATCAAACGTACAGACTTCGATGAGACCAAGAACAAGGATGTAACCTTCCCCAGCTATATGTGGGCAATGCCTATTCCAAAGAGCGAGCGCGACGTTAACCCCAACGTAGCTCAGAACCCTGGTTATTAATAGAAAAAGGAAAACAATTATGAAAATATTGAAGAATATTTCTTTAGGTTTGGTTGCTTTGGCTGCAATGGCCTTTTCCTCATGCAGCAACGACCTTCCTAAGTTTAACGATGCAGATGCCTTTGTGGCATTTACCTCAACTTCTGCAGTTTCGGTAAATGAGGACAAGGGAACACTGGAGATTCCTGTGCTTCTGTCTTCCTTGAACGGAAAAGAGGGAACGGTAGACTTTGAGTTTGATCCCGATGCAACATCACCTGCAAAAGAAGGTGTCAACTTTAGTGTTGCCAATGAGTCGAAGACGCTTACCTTTACAAAGGATGCCAATACGCAAAAAATCAAGTTGAACATTGTCAACTTGGCTGGTAACTTTACTGGTGACTTGAGATTCACTATTAAGTTGAAGAATGCTCAGGGTGTCAACCTTGGTGCTGACAATTCTTTGACAGTAACCATCTGTGACCTCGACCACCCATTGTCATTTATGCTTGGCACCTATACTGCTGTCGGAAATTCTTACTTTAATGGTACTCAAGAGTGGACAGTCAAGATTTCCAAGGATGACAGCGATGTTTCCAAGGTATGGATTACCAACATGGTTCCAGGCGGTTCTTCAGCAAGTTCTCCAGTCTATGGTACAGTCAATGATGAAAAGACAGAGATCCATATTCCTGTAGGCCAGGCAACTGCAACATCTTCTTCCTATCCCCATATCTGCCTTGAAGGCTATAGAGGAGAGGAAGGCGAAGAAGACATCGATGATTACTTGGTAGGTACTATTTCTACGGATGCTAATGGCAATGCTATCATTACTTTTGCCAACGACTGGTTTGGTGCACATGTATATAGCGATGATGCTAAGGCGACATCAGCTGGATGGTACAACCTCATTGAATCAGGTACAGTGATGACGTTGAATAAATAACGAATTAATAGGAATTATATATGAAAAAGTTAATATATAGTTTAGCTATTGCCTTGATAGGCATGACAAGTTGTAACTCGTTCGACGAGGAACACTCACAAACTTATGGAGACGGCCCAGCCGTTTCCATAAACCTCACGACAACGGCGGATTCAACATTTGCCTTTACTGTCAACCCTGCAGAAGGTACGGGATTCTATTCGTACATGGTTATTCCTGGAAAGGTAAACACAAGTCTTACTCAGGAAGCAATCTTGAAGAACACCCCCAAGACAGCAATTAGCCAAGGCGTGATAGAGTATGCCAAGTATGCTTCCGTATCGGATGACATGCGTGATGACAAGAATCAGCCGCTCTGCTTGCCAAACACTACATATACTATCTATGCAGTGGCTGCAAGCACCAACGGCGTGATGGGCAAGCTCACTACTCTTGAAGTGACCACCACCGACGGCGAGGCTCCTGTAATGGAACCTTACGAGGCTAAAGACCCAACAGACGAGAACGATACCATCACTACGGTCTCTTTCTCAGAGGATGTAGTTCGTGGTGAGGGTGCTGTAACAGCTGCTTATTACCAGGAGTGGGGTGACGGCTCGCTTATAACAATTCCTGCAGAAGACATCAAGGTCACAGTGTCTGGCAACAAGGTATCATTTGCAGTAAGCAATGTTCCTGCTGGCGCTTTTGTCCTCTATTCTTGGGGAGAGGGTGCTTTCGTAGACAGCTTTGGCAACAAATGTCCTGCCACCAACACCCAGATAACAGATGAGGGGATCTCTGGTGTATACAAGCGTCTTCCTACCAAGGATTGGTCTATTCTTGACAGCAACCTTGCACCAGAGTCTGGCTCTTTGGTTGACAACTACAAAACATTCCAGGGAACCATGACCTTCGACCATGACATCTTCCGTGATGATGAGTTGGTTGCAACAGGTGACATTTCCGTTGTTTACGCAAGTAGCACAAAGACAAGCACCATTGCTCTGAAGCCATCACAGTGGAGTGTATCTGGCAAGGTTCTTACCTTCACATTGCCTGAGGAACCAGCCGCGGGCGACATCATCACAGTGAAGGTTAAGGCAGGCGTTATCTTTGATGTCAATGGTAACAGCAACAAGGCTTACACTTCTACAAGCAAGACTGTTTGGTGGAAATACTTTGCTATGACAAAGGATATGGCTATTGGTAACTTTGACTTCAAGGTGACAATGTCTTCTGGTAAAACTTACAATTTTGGTACTGTTACCATTGAAGAAGATCCCGAAGAAGAGAATGGATTGATCATCAAAAATCTTTATCTGGATGGTTCTGTCGTAGGTGGTCGTTATGATCTGAATGCTGGAAAAATTTATATCGGAGCATACTATGAACTTGGTATTACAACTATAAGTGGCACAGAATATGGACTCCTCACCTATAGCCTTACTGGTCAGGACGAGATTGCTTTCACGGTTAATCCCGATGGGACAATGGAATCAAGTGATTTCGCTATCGTTGCATGTGATACAGCATACAACGAAATACAAGGATGGTATATTAAGGCGCTCAAAGCAACATTCTCTCCTGTGTCTTCAGCAGCAAAGGGTAAAACGTTCTCTGCCAAAAAGGTTGCCAAAAAGTCTTCTAAAAAGGCTGGCATGAGAAAAGTGTCATTAAAGGGTAATAGACGTTCTTTGAAGACCATTATTAAGTAATTATATCCACATACTATAAAGCCTTCACTCGGCATTGCGACCATGTAATGTCAGGGTGGAGGCTTTTGGTTTTTAACTCAAGTATCATGATGAAGAAGACGATATTGACAGCGTTGTGCCTGGCGTTTATGGCAAATGTCACAGCCAAGGAAGTCTCGGAGACTACGGCTTCTGCCAAGGCTCTTGAGATATTGCAGTGTGCAGTGAATGGTTATGAGGGTAAGGTGGAGACTGTCGTGCCCGTTTATGCTGATGGGCAAAAGGCATATTATGTCGTGCAGTTTGCCCCTCAGGGGTGGGTACTTGTTTCTGCCGATGACACAACAGAACCATTGATTGGTTATTCTGCCGAAGGAAAATATGTGTTAGAGAACCAACCAGAGTCGATGACAGCTTTGCTCAACTGTTATGTCAAAAGGATTAATGACCGCCGTCTTGTACAAACCCAAAAGGCGACAGGATGGGAGACAGGAAGCAGTTTGCCTTCCAAGGTTGCAGCCAAGGCAAGCAAGGAAAAGGTAGATGCCCTTATTACTGTAAACTGGAATCAGACAGGCAAATACCAAAAGTACTGCCCGAAGAACAGTAGTGGGCAAGCTATCGTGGGTTGTGTAGCAGTCGGTATGGCGCAGGCAATGAGTGTAGCCCAGTGGCCTGAACGTCCTTCGGGGCAGTACAGCTATAATGATGCTACCTTTGGAACTCAATACATCAATTATGATAATGAACCAGCCTATAATTGGTCCAACATTCTGTCTGGTGCCAATGACAAAGACGATGTGGCTCGTCTACTATGGCACTGTGGTGTTTCTGTCAATATGAAATATGGCATTGATGGCTCAGGAACGCAAGACGCTTATATTGCCACAGCACTGAAAAGAAACTTTTCTTACCCCAACTCTGTAAAATACATCAAGCGTTCAAGCTATGAAGGAAACTGGGAAGACCTCGTCTACCAAGAGCTCAGTGAGGGTAGAGCCGTCTGCCTGAGTGGACAGGATATTGCCAATGGTTATGGACACTGCTTCAATCTTGACGGCTATGACAACGGTTCTTATCATGTGAACTGGGGATGGGGTGGTTCCAACAATGGTTGGTATGCGCTCAATGCTCTCAAGGATAATGGTTATGACTATAGTGATGCTGCCTACCAAAGCCTCATAGTCGGCATACGCCGTCCTTCAGACAAACCAAGTGACATTATCTTGGGGAGCATTACCGTAGAAGCAGGCAAGCCTGCAGGTACTATCGTCGGGACGATAGAAGTGGAGAACGAGGCAACAACACCGCCAACCTATACATTTACATTCCAAGGAGTTCGTAACCCCATTACGCATAAATATGCTTCAGTACCGTTTGAGGTAGTTGACGGAAATCTTGTCACAACAGCTATACTGGAAGAAAAGACATATACTTTTACCGTTACTGCTACAGACCAGAACGGCAATTCAGTGACGCGTTCCTTTACTATCACAGCGAAGGGGTCAGCTGGCATTGCTGTTGTTGACAACAACAACTTGCAGCAAGCAGAAACCACCTATTATAATATGCAGGGTATTCAACTGCAAGGTGCACAGAAGGGAATGAACATCGTGGTAAAACGCTATACCGACGGGACGAAGAAAGTTATCAAACAATACGTAAAAGAATAGAGTATGAAAAGAATCTTATTGATGCCCCTCCTGCTTGCTGTAGCCTTGCAGGTCATGGCAAAGTTCGACCCTAACACGAAGTGGCCTTATATCTATGAGAACTTCACGGATGGTGTGGTCTACTCTACAGATATGACCAAAAGTGAGGGAAAACTCAACGTACACCTTTCAGGTAACACACTGCACTATATCGGCAAGGACGGTAAAGTGTATCAGGGTAATGACAAGAAGGTGGCAAGGGTAGAGATAGGCGATGATGCTTATATCTTTGTAGACCATAGTCTGATGCAGATTGTCGGTTCTGATGGTAAGAACCTCCTTCTTAAATATATAAAGGCAGAATTCAGCCGTGTCCAGAGTGGAGGTGGTGGCGCATATGGTTCTGACCTCAACTCCTCTTCATCCCAAAAGCTCTCATCTTTGGATTTGGGCGGTATGAACACGCCAGAACTTGGCAAGATGCTGCAGGAGAAGAATGACGGTGCCGAGATTCCCACGGTCACAGAATACTTCTTTGTTATCGGCGACAAGCGCTTTGCTGCTGACAAGAATCATGTCGCCGAGTTCATAGGCACCTCCAAAGCTAACGAATGGAAAGCGTTTCAGAAAGAAAACAAAATCAAATGGAAGAAAGAAGACAGTTTGCTAACTGTTCTTAAATATCTCTCCAAGTGATATTCTCCAGATTGATTTGAAACTCATCGACCTGTGCTGCAAGACATAGTTATCCTGCAGTACAGGTCGTTTTATTCTAATAAAAAAGGGAAAAATCCCTTGCATCTTTCAGAAGAAAATCCTAACTTTGCAATCAGAAATGTCTAACCCTTTAAAACACGGAGGTAATCATGGATTTATTTGACAGCAAAAGACAAGAAAGAATGCAGGCTGTAATCAAAGAAATTACGGCTAACAAGGAAAATGCGAAAAAATTCCTAATAGAAGCTGGAATAATGTTACAAAACGGAGAGTTGGCTCCACATCTTAGATAGGCTATGGTAGAATCTTTATATTCCAGACGTTCCAATTTGGTCATAGGATTCCATGGTTGTGACAAATCTGTAGTAGACAGCGTCATTACGGGCAAAGCCGATTTGATTTCGAGCACAAATGACTATGATTGGTTGGGAAGTGGCATCTACTTTTGGGAAAACAATGAGGAGCGAGCATGGCTATGGGCAAAGGATTTAGCGAAAAGGAAAAGTTCGCAAGTGCGAGAACCTGCCGTAGTTGGGGCTTTAATAGACTTAGGGTATTGTTTCGACCTGACAGATAGTTTCTATCTAAAGGAATTAAAAATAGCATACAAGGTTCTTGAAGAGCTTCATGCTGATTCTGATTTACCGCTTCCACAAAATACTACCATAGGAAATTCTCCCGATAAGTTGATAAGAAAACTTGATTGTGCAGTAGTGCAGACTGCGATGAAAATCAATGCAAAAGCCAACGCCCATCCCTACGACTCCGTAAAGGGTGTCTTCTGGGAAGGACAGGAACTGTATCCCAATGCAGGATTCCGAGAGAAAAACCATATCCAGATATGCGTTTGCAATCCCAACTGCATCAAAGGCTACTTCCTCCCAAGAGGCATCAACCAAGACTATCCAAATCCATAAGATAAAAAAGGTGCATACTCCCGTTACTCCATCATAGAGCGACCAAGGATGCACCTTTTTGTTTCATTCTTCTCGTATCCAAACAATTTCCACAATTCCCTTGCAACTTTCAGCAGAAAATCCTAACTTTGCAATAAAAAGTAACAATGCCAACAATATTTATATTTTTTGGATTTAGATTTATGTTCTATTCGAATGATCATGAACCTTAATAAGCAATAAGCATCTATGGAACAATACAGAGTTAATAAGGTTTGGGTAGATGATGCTCACGTTTGGGGCTGAGACCCAAAATGGCTGGAAGGCAAGCTATCCTTTCAGTAGGTGGAGCCGGCTGGCCAACGCAACTCCTGAGCAACGCAAGGATTTTGTGTTAAGCAGATATGGAATACATTGGCCAGAGATAGATGAAGACTTGTGTTTTGAAGGGCTTTTTGTTGATGCTGGTTTATGTAGCCCAACTATGTCTGACAATTCTTTTTATTATCAGGCTTGAACTGATAGAGAAAAGTAATTATAAAGCCAAATTACCGAACAAACCTCAGCCAAAACAGCATTGGTGATTACTCTTGCTTGTTGCCAAGCACGAGCATCTCTGTCCTATAGTTGGCTCTCCCCTTCGGTGTATTCCTCCATATACATATGCTCTCCATCAAAGACAGCATAGGTAAACTGCCAAATCCAATCGCCCAAGATCATGAGGCGCGCCCTCTTAGTAAGCATCAAGTCAAGTTCGATGTGACGATGTCCGAATACGAAATAATCAATTTCAGAATGCTGCTGCAAATGTTGCTTGGCAAAGCGCACGAGGTATTCCTTGTTCTCTCCCATATAAGCGGGTTCTTTCCCGTCCTTGCGCTTCAAGCGACTATGCTTCGCCCATGTCAGCCCTAATGCCATTCCCCAGCGTGGATGGATAGCATTGAAGAGTTTCTGGCAAACGCCATTATGGAAAATCTTCTTCAAGACCTTAAATTGCTTGTCAGGATCCCCTAACCCATCGCCATGAGCCAAGAAGAACACCTTGCCAAAGAGTTCCGTAGTCAGCGGTTTGTGGTGAACCATGACACCGCACTCTTGTTCCAAGTATCCATAAGTCCAAAGGTCATGGTTGCCAGTAAAGAAGTGCACGTCAATGCCCATATCAGTCAGTTCGGAGAGTTTACCCAAGAAGCGCGTATATCCTTTGGGCACCACATAACGGTACTCATTCCAGAAATCGAACATGTCGCCTAAGAGATAGATGGCAGATGCCTTGTCCTTGATAGAGTCAAGGAAGCGCACCAGTCGGCGCTCCTGCATACGTCCATGCTCTATCGCCAACGAACCGAGATGGGCATCAGAAAGGAAATAAATATTTTTCATACGCACACTATTCGAATCCAAGTTCTACACGAGCCTCTTCCGTCATCATGCTCTGGTCCCAAGCTGGTTCAAAGACAAGATTGACGTTGGCAGATGTCACGCCCTCGACACTGTCCACCTTGGTACGCACATCCTCCAGAATGAAATCGGCAGCAGGACACGACGGTGCGGTAAATGTCATGTCGAGATCGACAGCGCCGTCATCCTTCACCTCTATCTTGTATATCATCCCCAAGTCCCATATATTGACAGGAATTTCAGGGTCGTAAACCGTCTTCAACACATCAACGATGCGCTCCTCTATCTTTGTTTTCTGTTCTTGTGTCATGATTTCATTTCTTGATTTATGCAAAGATAGTATAAAAAAACGAGTTGGCAAAATAAATAGCACATTTTCCTACAACCTGCCTTTGTCATGGTAGGAGTAATAGGTTCCGTCGGCAACAATGACATGATCCATAAAGAAGATGCGCATCAGCCTGCAAGCCTGTCTGACGCTTTCCGTAAGTTGGTCATCCTGACGGCTTGGCACCGCATTGCTACTCGGATGGTTGTGGCAGAGGGCGAGTACCGTGGCATTATTGAGAAGCGCCTCCTTAATAACGAGGCGGACATCGATTGCCGTCTCTGTGAATCCACCATGCGAGACACACTCCGCCTTGATCAGCTTGAAGTTCTGGTTCATGAGCAAGATCCACCCCTCCTCTACGTCAAGGTCCTGCATACGAGGATGCATATATTCGTAGACAGCGATAGAAGAACCAAGGTCGGGACGCACGCCCAACTTGTCTGCCGCACGCCGCTTGCCCAGTTCACAGGCAGCAAGAATTGTGACTGCCTTGGCAAGTCCCACTCCCTTATAGGCTGTCAGTTCGCGGATAGTCATCTTGCCGAGAGCGTTCAGGCTGTTGTCACAATCACGCATGATGCGTTTCATCAAGTCAACTGCACTTTCTTCTGACGACCCCGAACCGATAAGGATAGCCAACAGTTCAGCATTAGACAATGCCGAAGCCCCGAGCCGTTCCAGTTTTTCACGCGGTTTATCCTCCTCTGCCCAGTTGGCAATAGAAAGTTTTTCTGCCATTAGTTGAAGGTTATAATATCTTTGTTTTTCATGTCAAACAGGCGAAGTTCCGTTCACCCAAACAGTATCCTATTTGTAGAAAGTCTTGGCAAAAGCACTAAACTCACTACGTCCCATCACACACCTCTTCCACCATGCCGAGAGAAATCCACATCCATAACCCACAAGTTGGACAAAAGCCGCCATGACACTAAGCACGCCGATGCGCAAGCTATGGTTGCTCCTCGCACTGTCAGCACAGAGAGCCACACTATACAAGAGCAAAAGGAGAGCACCCACGCAGCCGAGAGCCTCAACAACGAGACCCAACACGGGGAACACATGCTTCATGCCCAACAAATATGGTAGGAAGCCAAGCACCAAGCAAAGCAAGGTAGCGAACACCCCCAAGGTAAAGACCATGGGCAGCAAATGCACGAGTTTAAGCGTTTCGGGATATTTCTTGTAGAGGTTGATACGGGCAATGCCACTGTTGTACACCTGTCTCCAGAACTTGCGGAAGTCAGTGCGGCGCTTGTGCCACACCCACGCCCCAGGGAAGAGACGACACGAACAGCCAGCCTTGAAGATACGGATAGAGAAATCGATGTCCTCACCGAACCGCATATTCGAGAAGCCGCCCAACTGGAGATAGACATCCCTGCGAATGCCCATATTGAAGGAACGAGGATAAAACTTGTCCATCTTCTTCTTCCCACCACGAATACCCCCCGTGGTAAAGAAAGAAGTCATGGAATAAGAGATGGCTTTTTGGATATCTGTAAACGACGAATGAGCCTTGTCGGGACCGCCAAAAGCTTGCGCAGCCTCACGCTCCAATTCGTCGCTTACAGCCTTGAGATAACCCGGCGGCAGAACCACATCACTGTCCAGTATCAAGAGATACTCTCCATGTGCCCTTTCGGCACCGTAGTTGCGGCTTTGCCCCGGCCCAGAATTATCCTTATAATAATAATGTATATCTAAACTGTCAGCGTACTTGTCGCACACATGCTTACAAGAAACCTGCGAGCCGTCTTCCACGACGAGCACTTCAAAGTCGCGCTCATCCTGCAGACAAAGGCTTTCGAGAAGTTCGTCCACCTCATCCGGGCGATTATAAACAGGTACGATGACAGAATACTTCATACATCAAGAAGTGTTGAGAAGAAAAATTACAACACTTACTCGCTCACGCGGTTCAGATAGCTACCGTCACGAGTATCAATCTGGATGGTCTCACCCTCGTTGACGAACAAAGGCACGCGTACCTCGGCACCAGTCTCAAGAGTAGCAGGCTTGGTGGCGTTGGTAGCAGTGTTACCCTTGACACCTGGCTCAGAATGAGTAATCTTAAGGGTAGTCTTCACGGGCATCTCAGCCAAGAGGATAGTACCATCAGTAGTATCCGTAACCACCTCAACGACATCACCCTCCTTCATATACTGTCCACCAGTGACGTTTTCACGGGCAATAGGCACCTGCTCAAAGGTTTCCTGATTCATGAAGATGCAACCAGTAGCATCCTCATAGAGATACTGGTAAGGACGACGCTCCACACGAACATCCTCCAATTTGAAGCCTACCTGGAATGTACGCTCAAGCACACGGCCGTCGGCAACATTCTTCAGCTTTGTGTTCATAACGGTGTTGCCCTTACCTGGCTTGCGGTGCTGAAAGTCGATACAAACCCATACCTTGCCGTCCATACGGATGCAGGTACCAATCTTAATTTCCTGTGAATTAATCATTTTATTTTAACTTGAATTTGATATTTAATCAGTATTACGCATGCAAAGTTACGTCAAAAACACGAAAAGGCAAAGCAAAAAGCGAAAAAAACGTAAATAATCAAGCTAAATTCGCTTGTTTTCTTTGCTATTTCAGAAATAATGCGTAATTTTGCAGCCCAAAAAGGGCGCATTCTGTCCTCTTTGCCCCGAATATTAACAAAAAACAAATAATAGAAAATGAAAAGAACATTTCAGCCTCACAATCGCCGCCGCGTGAACAAGCATGGTTTCCGCGAGCGTATGGCAACAAAGAATGGTCGTCGCGTATTGGCTTCTCGCCGTGCTCATGGCCGCAAGAAATTAACTGTTTCTGACGAACACCACGGAAAATAAATCCGTTTTGAGTCAAGCTTAGACGACACGAAAAAGCAGCAAGGGGGAAATCTTTGCTGCTTTTTGTTTGTTTTTACCCTTATTGTTTTCGCGTTTCGCTTGAAATCATTATCTTTGTCCAAAAATTAGAACATGACTTCATCCGAGTTTATAAATAAGTTCAAGAGCAGATACCTCTGGGGCAACCTTGCCGCCATGGTGATTGCGGTCATACTTCTCTGTATAGGAGCGAAATATGGCTTAGACCTATACACCCATCATGGAGAGTCCATCCCCATACCCGACGTGCGCCACAAGCAATTTGCCGATGCAGAGCAACTGCTCAAGGACATAGACCTTCAGATAGAGGTGTCAGACACAGGATATGTCCGCACCCTACCGGCAGGATGCATCTTGGAGCAAAGCCCTGCCCCAGGAGAATGTGTCAAATCGGGGCACGTCATCTATGTCACCATCAACTCCTCACATTCGCCCACCATCACCCTACCCGACGTGATAGACAACTGTTCGCTGAGGGAAGCCATGGCGAAGTTGACGGCTATGGGATTCAAGCTCGGCACTCCCGAATATGTCGCTGGCGAGGAAGACTGGGTATACGGAGTTCTCGTGAAGGGCAGACACATCGTTGCGGGCGACAAGGTTTCCGTGGATGATGTTCTGACCATCCTTGTGGGTAACGGCAAGCGCGACGCAGCAGACTCCGTGGACTTTGTAGACCCGATGGGCAGTCCTACAGAACTGATGGAAGGTGAAGGCGAAGTAGAAAACACGGACGAGGACAACTTCGAGGTGGTTCCCGGCACTGAGTCTACAGAACCAGCCACCCCAAGTCACCCACACAAACATAGCGAGACAACGGAATAGAGGCCTTCCAGCGAAAGAAAGAAACAAACAGGCAAGACGACACGAGACATCAACGCACCGTTCATCACATTTTAAGCAAACAAGAATGACAGAAGATATATTTTACGACGACGAACTGGAACAGGAAAGCATCGCACCCTCCGGGACAGGCGACCTGTACGAGCACTGGAAGATAGTGGTAGACGCTGGGCAGACCCCGATGCGCATCGACAAGTTCCTGTCAGAGAAGAACCCATACCAGAGCCGCAACCGCATACAGAACGCCGCCGATGCCGGTTTCATCCATGTCAACGGTAAAGCCGTCAAAAGTAATTACAAGATCCGTCCCAACGACGAGATTACCCTCATGCTGGACCGTCCCAAGCACGATACAAGCATTGTGGCAGAAGACATCCCCCTCGACATCGTCTATGAAGACGACCAACTCATGGTGGTCAACAAGAAGGCAGGGATGGTGGTACACCCTGGTGCCGGCAACTTCACTGGCACGCTTATCAACGCCGTGGCATGGCACATGCGAGACATCAAGGACTTCGACCCCAACGACCCAGAGGTAGGACTGGTTCACCGCATAGACAAAGACACGTCAGGACTGCTCGTTGTTGCCAAAACACCAGAGGCAAAGAGTATCCTCGGCAAACAGTTCTTCAACAAGACCACCCACCGCAGCTACAACGCCTTGGTATGGGGCAATATCGTAGAGGACGAAGGACGCATAGAGGGCAATATCGCACGCGACCCCAAGAACCGCCTCCGCATGAAGGTATTTGACCCCGACAGCGGCATCGGAAAGAACGCCGTCACCCACTACCGGGTATTGGAACGCTTCGGCTACACCACCTTGGTACAATGCATCTTGGAGACAGGCAGGACCCACCAGATACGTGCGCACATGAAGCACATCGGTCATCCACTCTTCATGGACGAGACATACGGCGGATGTGAAATACTGCGTGGACAACGCAGCAGCAGCTACAAGGCATTCATACAGAACTGTTTCAAGACCTGTCCACGGCAAGCACTGCACGCCAAGACATTGGGATTCGTACACCCCACCACCGGAAAGCAGATGGACTTTGACAGCGAATGGCCCGACGACCTGCAGCAGCTCATCCAGAAATGGCGCACCTTCATAGCAGGCACCACGCAGGACACATTCCGTCCATGAACACATGGACACATGGACAACAGAAAGAAACAACAATTATAAAAGTATAGAACAATGATGGAAAACAACAAGAGAACCATCGCCATCGTCTGCGGTGGCGACTCGTCCGAGCACGACGTGTCACTGCGTTCGGGACAAGGACTGTACTCGTTCTTCGACAAAGAGCGCTACAACATTTATATAGTAGACATAAAAGGTACCGACTGGCATGTAGCCTTCGAGAACGGGGAGACAGCAGAGATCGACAAGAACGACTTTTCATTCACATACAACGGAAAACGCACCTTCTTCGACTATGCCTACATCACTATCCACGGACAGCCAGGTGAGAACGGTGTGATGCAAGGATACTTCGACCTCATACACCTGCCCTACTCTACCAGCGGCGTACTTGTTGAAGCACTGACCTTTGACAAATACGTGCTCAACAACTACTTGCGCGGTTTCGGCGTGAAAGTTGCCGACAGCATCATACTGCGCAGAGGCGAGGCATACGACGAGGAAGCCATCGCCAAGCGCATAGGAATGCCCTGTTTCGTCAAACCAGCTGCCGACGGAAGTAGCTTCGGAGTAAGCAAGGTGAAGGAAGCCGACCAACTGGCTCCCGCGCTGCGACTTGCCTTCATGGAAGCAGAAGAGGCAATGGTAGAAGCCTTCATGGACGGCACAGAGATATCACAGGGCGTGTACAAGACGGCAACAAAGAGCGTTGTCCTGCCCGCAACAGAAGTGGTCACGGAGAACGAGTTCTTCGACTATGACGCCAAGTACAATGGACAGGTAAAGGAGATTACCCCCGCCCGTCTGTCTCCAGAGACAGCCGAGAAGGTGGCAAAGGAGACATCACGCATCTACGACCTGTTGCACGCCAACGGCATCATACGCATCGACTACATCATCACCAAGGACAAGGATGGCAACGATGTCGTCAACATGTTGGAGATCAACACGACGCCGGGAATGACCGCCACAAGTTTCATTCCACAGCAAGTGCGTGCTGCCGGCCTCGACATCAAAGAGGTCCTCAGCGAGATTGTGGAGAATCAATTCTAATAATTGGGAATTAAAAGGAAGTTAAGGGAATTTATAGAAGTTAAGGGACAATAGTTTTGTAGCTTTTAAAGTTCTAATGCATTTGTCCCTTAACTTCCCGAACGACTGAAGGGAGTGATAACTTCCCTTTACTTCTTTAACTTCCCCCAAAATAAGACAACCATGAACATTCCTCAAGAATTTGACACCATCCGCCCTTGGGAGCCGGAAGACTTACCCGAGGTTTACCAACGTCTGCTCGGCAATGAACAGTTCCAGCAAGTGATTGCTTACCTCTATCCCGGTGTGCCTTTCGAGGCGATAGCCCAGAAGCTGAAAGCCTGCAAGACCAACCTGGAATTCCAGAAAGCATTCTGCTACGACTTCGTCCACGGAATACTGAAGAAGGTAGGCAACGGATGCGAGATGGACTGTTCTGCCATTGACAACAGCCGGAACTACACCTTCATCAGCAACCACCGCGACATCGTGCTCGACTCAGCCATTCTCGACGTACTGCTCATCGACAACGGCTTCTCTACTACCTGCGAGATAGCCATCGGTGACAACCTCCTCTCCCTGCCATGGGTAAAGGACCTGGTACGCGTCAACAAGGCTTTCATCGTGGAGCGAGCCCTCGGCATGCGCCAGATGCTCGTGTCCAGCAAGCGTCTGTCCGACTATATGCACTTTGCCATCAAGGAGAAGAACGAGAACATCTGGATAGCCCAGCGTGAGGGCAGAGCCAAGGACAGCAACGACCGCACACAGAAAGCTATCCTGCAGATGATGTCCATGGGAGGAGAAGGCAGTATCATCGAGCGCCTCAAGCAGTTGCACCTCGTGCCGCTCTCCATCAGCTACGAATATGACCCTTGCGACTACCTGAAGGCAAAAGAGTTCCAGCAGAAACGAGACAATGCCGAGTGGAAGAAGGGACCTACCGACGACCTTGTCAGCATGCAGACCGGCATCTTCGGATACAAAGGTCATGTCCACTACCATGCTGCTCCATGCCTCGACGAATATCTCGACACTCTCGACCCCGACATGCCGAAGCAAGATATATATAATAAGGTGGCGGCACATATCGACCACGAGATACACGCCAACTACCGGCTATATCCAGGCAACTATGTCGCCCTCGACCTTCTGGAAGGCACTTCATCCCATGCGAGTCACTATACCGCAGAAGAGAAAGAGAAGTTCGAAGCCTACATTGAAGGGCAATACAACAAGATTGACCTGCCCGACAAAGACGAAGCATTCCTCAAAGAACGACTGTTGACGATGTATGCCAATCCACTACGCAATCATCTTGCCACCTTATAACATTCTTCTTACAGTGTTATAACAATCATCTTACAGCACTATAGCAATCATCTTGCCGCCCATAAAAGGCGGCAAGATATTTTTTACCCCTTTATCACAACATCTTTACAGGATAACCTACAGAAATTTTACTTTTTTATACCTTACCACGATACACATAGCAAGAAAATACGCAAACACATCAAAAAAGTATTAGCAGAGTTCGTTACATTGTAGTACTTTTGCAGCAGAAACCTTAAAACAATACAATTTAAATAATAAAAGCCTAACTAACAAAACAGAAATTAATAAGTAAAAGATCCCGCAGCCAGTAGTAAATGCTGGTCTATGTCATGTGATTGGCGGCTGAGCTGCCAACCACCAAAGAAAGTGTTATACTATAAACCTAAAAACCAAAGTATGAACCTAAACTTGAAAAAATCAATGCTTGTGGGAGCATTGGCAACGTTGGGCATGAGCTACACCACGTCTGCTCTTGCCGCCCCACCTTCACTTGAGGCAGTCAACTCAGTGCAGCAAAACAAGAAGATTACCGGTAATGTCGTAGACGCAGACGGTCCGATTATCGGAGCAAGTGTTGTTGAAAAAGGCAATGCAAGCAATGGTGCTGTTACCGACCTTGATGGTAACTTCACGCTCAATGTAAAACCAGGCGCAACCATCGTCATCACCTACATCGGCTACAAACCGCAAGAAATCGTAGTAGGAAACCAATCTAATTTCAATGTCACCATGAAGACCGACGACAAGTCACTTGAGGAAGTTGTTGTCGTAGGTTATGGTGTGCAGAAGAAAAAGCTCGTCACAGGTGCTACCGTACAGGTAAAAGGTGACGACATCGCCAAGCTGAACACCACACAGGCTTTGGGCGCTTTGCAAAGCCAGACTCCTGGTGTAAACATCCAGGCAGCTTCAGGACAGCCAGGTGATGGCTTTAAGGTCATGATCCGTGGTGCTGGCACTAACGGAAACACGACTCCTCTTTATGTAATTGATGGTGTTTCTGGTGGTGACATCAACAATTTGAATCCATCTGATATTGAGAGCATTGACGTACTGAAGGATGCCGCATCTTGCGCCATCTATGGTTCTGCAGCGGCCAATGGCGTTATCTTGGTAACAACCAAACAGGGTAAACAAGGTAAGATACAGGTAACTTATGACGGCAACATCGGCTGGTCAAATATCTATCGTATGCCTCAGATGCTGACAGCCAAACAGTATATGCAAGTAATGGATTTAGCTCGCTACAACAGTGGACAAGAACCTCGTGACTGGGCACAATATTTCAAAGGCTATAAGGAGTTGTATCAGTCATATCTTGACGGCTCGAACACTGGTACCAATTGGTTGGATGCCATTCGCAACAAGAATGCTGTAACGACAAGTCACTCTTTGAATATTACTGGCGGTAGCGATCGTAGTAAGTTCTCAATTGGTGCCGGCTATCAGTATCAAGATGGTGTTTTCGGCGGTCAGTATGCCAAGTCTGATTATCGTCGTTTTACTCTTCGTGTAAATTCAGAGCATGTTATACTGCGTAATAGCAAAAGCCTTGACGTTATAAAGGTTGGTGAGAATATTTATTACAGTCACAAACAGAACCAAGGTATCCAAATTGGCAACCAGTATAGTAATGTAATCTCAAACATGTTGCGCGCTAATCCATTAATCCCTATCTATAACAAGAAAGGCGGGTTCTTTGGTTACGATGATTTGGATAGTTCCGGCATGTTCACTTATTCATCTTATTCAAGCAACCCCATTGCTTCTCTTACATACAGCCAAAGTGCTAATAACAAAAGTATTAGCTTTGGTTTGAATGCTGTTGGATATATTGAAATCCAACCAATCAAGGGGTTGATTTATCGTGGGCAATTGAGTTACAACCAGAACTCAAATACTTGGCGTTGCTATCTTCCTACTTATAAGTTGAATGCCCAGGGTGATGCGCGCACAACAGACCAAGCAACAAACAATGTAGGCCTTGGTTGGGGGTGGGGCACGACAAATACATTGAACTATAAGTTCGATATTAACAAGAAGCATAGTTTCGATGTATTGATAGGTACAGAGTATGGTGAAAGCCGCCCAGATTTTGGTTATAGTTTGAATGTAACCACATCAAATTCTATTTTTGGCGACTTGAATCATGCCTATATGTCATTGATGAAAGACAACAAGAAAGCCTCTGTGTCTGGATTGCCATACACCGACTCTCGTAGCATGTCATATTTCGGCCGTATAAATTACAATTATGATGAGAAGTATATGTTCTCTGCAATCATGCGTGCCGATGGTTCTTCCATGTTTGCTCCTGGACATCGTTGGGGTTACTTCCCATCATTCTCTGGAGGTTGGGTTGTATCTAACGAAAAGTTTATGCAACCAGTAGCAAAATGGTTCGACTTCTTGAAAATCCGTGCAGGTTGGGGACAGAATGGTAATAAGAACATTTCTGCTTTCCAGTATGAGGCTGCTTTTGCATACGATGATTATAGCAACTATTCTTTTAGCAACACAAAGGATGATCCTGTCCGTGGTGCATCTCTTTCTCGCTTGGTAAACAATGAGCTTACATGGGAGACATCTGAGCAGTTGGACTTAGGTTTCGATGCACGTTTCTTGAATAGTCGTTTGGGAGTGACTTTCGATTGGTACCAGAAGACGACTAAGGATCTTTTGTTGAACGTTCCTGTTTCTCCAACAACAGGTTTTAGCACACAGTTAAAGAATGCCGGTACCGTTAGAAACACGGGTGTCGAGGTTGCCTTGACATGGAACGACAAGATTGGTAAGGATTTCCAATACAACATTGGTTACAACATCGCTTACAACAAGAACAAAGTAACTAAGGTCAACAGTTCACAGAAGTACAATTCAGGCGGTTCCAACTTATTGTCTGAGGGTACTGGCTATATGGCTCGCTTCGAGGAAGGTCACCCTATCGGTTACTTCTGGGGCTATAAGACAGCTGGTCCTATCCAGAACGAGCAAGACTTGAAGAACTATATCAGCACACTGAAAGACCAGGATGCCTCTTACTCTCGCCAAGGTTCAAGCTTGAAAGTTGGTGACTTGAAATTTGTCGATGTGAATGGCGATGGTGTCATCAACGATGAAGACAAGACCGAGTTGGGTAATCCTAACCCTGACGTGACAATGGGTATCACTATCGGTGCATCTTACAAGGGATTCGATTTGAACATTACTGGTTATGCTGCTCTTGGCCAGGAGGTAGCTCGTTCTTACCGTAAGTTTACCGATGGTGAGTATGAGAACTTCACAACGGAGGTTTATGACTATTGGAACGGCGAAGGTACATCAAACAAGTACCCACAGTTTGCATCTATGAACCGTGGCGTGAACTGGCAAACTATCTCTGACATTTATATTGAGGACGCAAGCTACTTCCGTCTTCAGAACTTAACTATAGGTTACGACTTCACCAAGATTTGGAAGAAGAGTCCTTTCCAACAGCTTCGTCTGTATTTCGCAGCCCAAAACCTGTTTACCATCACTGGTTACAAGGGAATGGATCCTGAAAATGGTATGGCGCTCAATTCTGCAGAGCCTTGGGTGACAGGAGTTGATGTAGGAAACTACCCACAGCCTCGCACCTATATGTTTGGTGTAAACGTTAAGTTCTAATCTTTAAACAGAATACACAATGAAAAAGATATTTATTTTTGTCGTAGCCCTCGCAACATTGGGGTTGACTTCTTGCGACATCGACGATGTGAAGAACATTGGTGAAATGTCTACAAGTGAGTTTCCTAAGAGTGATGCCGACGCTGAGGCAATCTTGGCAGGTGTTTACCAGAATCTAAACACAATCAATGCCAATCCGCAGATGTCATTCCTATATTATGCTGCATTGGCAAGTGATGACCAACTTGGTGGTGGAGGTACCAACGACAAGTTGATGCAGGCAGAGGATTTGCTTTGCAATTACAACGCAGACATGACCAATCAGTTCTATTCTGACCGTTATAAAGGTGTGGCTCGTGCCAATAATACGATTAAGTACTTGAGCTTGTCAACAAACATGTCTCAGGTCACTAAGAACCAAGCAATTGGCGAGGCAAAGGCTCTTCGTGCGTTCTATTATTACGAGTTAGCTTCCATGTATGGAAATGTTCCATTGGTAACTGACCCCGACGAGGAGAATTCCAAACAGGGTGACGTGACGGTTCTTTGGGGACAGATTCTTCAGGATCTCTATGAGGCAGCTTCCGCCATGCCTGACACAATAAAGACAAATGGTCATTTGGACAAATATACCGTAGAGGCAATGCTGTGCCGTGCATGGCTGTTCTATACAGGTTTCTATTGCAATGGAACATCAACAGCCGACTTAGTTAGTTCAAACTATGCACCTTTGACATCTGTCGATTTACCCAACGGAACGACTCTTACCAAGCAGCAGGTCATTGATGCCATCGATGACTGTGTTAACAATGGAAAGGCTAAAGGCTATTGTTTGGTTCCTGACTTCCGAAATCTGTGGGCATATTCCAACAACAAGGTTTCCAACGACTATTCTTATGCTCGTGAAAACAACTTGAAGTGGGTGGAAAATGACAATGCGATAAATCCAGAATCTATGTTCGCCATCAAGTTCAATAAGTTCGCTTCTTGGCAGACAACTATTGGTTACGCCAATGGTTATGCTCTCCACTTCGGTGTTCGTGGTGGTCAGGATTATGCAAATACATTCCCATTTGGTCAGGGATGGGGTGCTGGTCCTGTTGCTCCTAACTTGGTTAACGACTGGAAGAACGCTGATCCAGAAGGACTCGATGTTCGCTTGAAGGGTACAATTTGTGATGTTAACGACACCGACGAAATGCCAAACTACACTCGTGGCGGTTGGGCAGACTTTGTACAGGAAACAGACTACTATTCAAAAAAGTGGTCTCCTATCTGCGCTAAGAATGATGGCACTTTCGTAGTTAAGAAAGCTGATGGTACTACCGAGACTCCAGCATACGTTGCTTGTTTCGAGACCTTGATGTATTCTGGCAACTGGGGCACTTCTGGCGAGAACAACTTCCAGTTGAGCAACATTCATGATTTGGTGTTGATTAGATTTGCTGACGTCCTCCTGATGCAGAGTGAGTTGAAGGAAGATGTAGCTGGCATGAATGAGGTACACGCACGTGCAACAGGTGTTGAAAACTATTATTCTACCTACTCCTTGCAGGCTTTGCAGAATGAGCGCCGTTGGGAGTTCGCTTGTGAGGGAATTCGTTGGAATGATATCCGTCGCTGGCATATAGCCCAGACAGCATTGGCAAAGCAAGAAAATCAGCCTATTTACTATTGCGGTAATCCTACGACCAATACAGCTCACAATGGTGGCTATGTAGCTCGTTACAATGCAACAGCAGGTTTCCAGAAGATGCCTGAGACCCAGATATCTCTTGGTACCGTTGTGCAGAACGACGGTTGGACAACTTCAGATGCAGAATATGCTGGTTGGTAATCAACGATGTTGAATCTTAAAAATTGAATTACAATGAAAAAATCAATATTATTCATGGTGA
>CAVCDC010000022.1:0-32800 GCA_963600865.1 Firmicutes bacterium CAG:103 | reverse complement strand
ACGGCAAGTTGAAGTTCAACCTCCTGCCGGGCAACATCTACAAGCGTGAGCCTATTTCTGCTCTTTGGGCTCGTCAGCAGCATGGCACGTTCACAGCCGAGACCTCTCTCGACTTCACTCCTTGCAACGACAAGGAAATTGCAGGCATCGCTCTCTTGCAGAAGGAAGACTACAACTTTGTCCTTGGTAAGACGATGAAGGACGGTAAGTTGATGATTACATTGACCCGTGCGGAGAAGAACAACGCACTGATAGCCTCAGCTTTCATCAAACCAGGCACCCTGCGCCTGAAGGTGGAAGGTCACGACCGCTACTACGACTTCTACTATGCCGAACCGGGCGGCGACTGGCAGCTCCTCGCCAAGGGCGTGGATGCCAGCAACCTGAGCACCCAGAAGAGTGGTGGCTTCCTCGGTGCTTGCATCGGTCTCTATGCAAGTTCCAACAAGGAATGATGAATATGTTTTGACCAGTAATGGTTGAAAGCAACTCTTTTCGATAGATGTAGCACATTTCCCTCGAAAGAGCACTATACTGCCAAGGTAGGGGCATAAGACTGCCCCTGCCTTGGCAGTTTTCTATCTAAGTCATAGAAGACTCGTAACAAAGGACTGCAGAACTCCTTACAACGTATATAAGGTTTTAGACTACACACTACACCAATCCTTTGCAACTTGCAGATAATCATTATTTTATGTGGGTGTAATGTGATGAGTAACACTACACCCACACTACACCACATTACACTCGAAAGAAAAAAGGTGTAGTAGGGTGTAGTGTCGGTGTAGTGTCAAAGCGCACACTACACCAGCTTAACTTTCTGCTATTCAAGTAGATATGAGAATGTGGTGTAGTGTGAAGTACTTTTCAAGCGTATGGTTTGAATAAATAGCTATTTTACTTTTGCGCCCCAATACTTGACGTATTTGATGTTTTTTCCCTTTGCGGAAGCAGGCTTCTGCCATGAACCGCCAAGGACGAGGATGGTAGCTTTGCTTCCTGCAGGTACAGCATCAACGGCATCCTGCAGAGTGAGATAGTTGCCGCGTCCCTCTGCAGAGACCACGTAGTCGTAGTGGCGCACGTGCTTCTTCAGCGCAGGTATCTTCTCACCCACAGCATCGGCAAGGGCATCTGCGACAATGCGTGCTCCTGTGATGTTGTAGTGTGTGTTATCCATTCTGCCCTTGGTCAGGGATGCAATCTCTCCTGGACGGAACCACATGTGGAGGCTTCGGCTACCCTTTATGCCCATCTTCGTCTCGATGTCGTGCGTTATCTTCGTGGCGTCGACAAATGGAACATTCAGTTCGGCGGCAACACGACGGGGAGCCACCGCATATGCACCGTGCGTGTCGACGAGTGTGTCACTGTTTATCTTCTCCTCGCCGTCGAAAACCGTCTTGCGCAATTTCTCGTCATCATCGTTCTTCTCGTCTGCTACATACCAGCATCGGCGTGATACGGCATTGAAGAGAACGGGGATGCCACCCTTGGAACGTGTCTCCAACACGAAGCGACGGAGGTTGGTATCGAAAGTCGTTCCTGGATCTGTATGTCGTGCGGGTTGAGGCTTCTCGTCGTTGTGTCCGAACTGTATGAACACATAGTCGCCAGGGCGGATGCGCTCAAGCACCTTCTGCCAGCGTCCCTCGTCGATGAAGCTCTTGGAACTGCGCCCATTCACGGCATGGTTGTCTACGAGTATCTTGTCGTCGAAACAACCCTGTAGTACCATACCCCAGCCGCGCTCTGGACTCTTTTGGAAGTTCTTCTTCTCTGCCGCCGTAGAGTCGCCGATGACAAAGATAGTGGTCACCTTACTGCTGGATATGAGGGTCACGACAAGTGTCAGGCATAGCAGCATGCCTAATATTCTCTTGATTTGTTTCATAGTTATTTTGAAGGAGTTAATGTAGTTAAAGGAGTTAAGAAGTTATGTAGTTAAAGGAGTTAAGGAGTTAAGAAGTTAAAGGAGTTAAGACAAATGCCTTTGTAGGGGGCGACCCTGCAAAGGCATCAGTCCTTTAATATTTCCATATTTCCATATTTCCATATTTCAATCTTTCAATCTTTCCACGAGTTCGTCAGGAGAGACCATCTGTTGCTCTCCGGTCGCCATGTTCTTCAGTGTGATCTTACCGGCATTGATCTCGTTCTCGCCAGCGAGGGCGACGAATGGGATACCCTTGGCGTTGGCATAACTCATCTGCTTCTTCATCTTTGCCTTGTCGGGGAAGATTTCCGTGCGGATGCCTGCCGTGCGTGCCTTGGCAGCAATGGGCAGACAGTAAGCTGTCTCGGTCTCACCGAAGTTGATGAACAGCAGTTGTGTGGTGTTGATAGCTTCCTTGGGATAGAGGTCGAGGGCATTGAGCACGTCATAGATACGGTCGGCACCGAAGGAGATGCCCACACCACTCAGTCCGGGGAGTCCGAAGATGCCCGTGAGGTTATCGTAGCGCCCGCCGCCCGTGATGCTTCCCATCGGTGTGTCGAGCGCCTTCACCTCGAAGATGGCACCCGTGTAGTAGTTCAGTCCACGTGCCAACGTGAGGTCGAGTTCTATCTCGTTCTTCAGTCCCACTTGCTGGAGTGTGTCGAGGATGAAGCGAGTCTCCTCTACGCCCTTCAGTCCTGTCTCCGAGGTGGCGAGCACCTGTTGGATGACGCTCAGTTTCTCCTCGTTGGAACCCGCGAGAGAGATGATGGGCTGCAGCTTCTCGATAGCCTCCTCAGAGATGCCGTCGTTGCGCAACTCTTCGTTGACATTGTCGATGCCTATCTTGTCCAGTTTGTCGATGGCGACCGTGATGTCCACAATCTTGTCGGCCTCGCCGATGACCTCAGCGATACCCGTGAGAATCTTGCGGTTGTTGATCTTGATGCTCACCCTGACACCAAACTTAGTGAAGACGGTGTCCACGATCTGCATCAGTTCCACCTCGTTGAGCAGGGAGTCGGAACCCACCACGTCGGCATCACACTGGTAGAACTCGCGGTAACGTCCCTTCTGAGGACGGTCGGCGCGCCATACGGGTTGTATCTGATAACGCTTGAAGGGAAGCTGTAGTTCTTCGCGGTGCTGCACGACATAGCGTGCGAAAGGCACGGTGAGGTCATAGCGCAGACCCTTCTCGCAGAGCTTTGCTGCCAACTTGAGCGACCCGAGCGAGTGGATGTCCTCGTCGCTTATCTTATTCATGTAGTCGCCGGAGTTCAAAATCTTGAAGAGCAGTTTGTCGCCCTCTTCGCCATACTTGCCCATCAGGGTCTGCAGGGTCTCCATGGCAGGCGTCTCTATCTGCTGGAATCCGTAGAGCGCATAGACCTCCTTGATGGTGTCGAATATATAGTTGCGCTTCGCCATCTCGACGGGACCGAAGTCGCGGGTACCCTTGGGTATACTTGGTTTCTGTGACATTGGTTTCTGTTTTATTTCCTTACGATTGTCTGCTCACGGTCGGGACCGATAGAGATGATGCCGATGCGAGTCTCCAAGAACTGCTCCAAGAAGTCGATGTAGTCCTTGAACTCCTGTGGGAACTGATCCTCGGAGGTAAACTTCGTCATGTCTACGTTCCATCCCTTGAACTCCTTGTAGACAGGCTCCACGTCGTCGATCTCATAGGGGAAGTCAGTGGTCACTGTGCCGTCCTTCAGTTTGTAGGCGACACAAGCCTTCACGGTGTCGAATCCGTCGAGCACATCACTCTTCATCATGATAAGTTCGGTCACGCCGTTTACCATGATGGAGTACTTCAACTGTACGAGGTCGCACCATCCGCAACGGCGCTCACGGCCTGTCACGGCACCATACTCATGGCCTAAGTCGCGTATCTTGGCACCTGTCTCGTCGAAGAGTTCTGTGGGGAATGGGCCAGCTCCTACGCGGGTGCAGTATGCCTTCATGATACCGAAGACGTTGCCAATCTTGTTGGGGCCGATGCCGAGACCTGTGCAGGCTCCTGCGCAGACCGTGTTGGAAGAGGTGACGAAGGGGTAGGAACCGAAGTCGACATCGAGCATTGTACCCTGGGCACCCTCACAGAGAATGTCCTTGCCCGACCTCAGTATCTTGTTGATCTCCACCTCGCTGTCTACAATCTCAAACTCCTTGAGGTACTCGATGCCCTCCATCCATGTCTTCTCCACCTCGGTGATGTCGAAGTCGGTATAGCCGAGGGAAGCTATCTGGCGCAGGTGTGCTGCCTTGTGAGCCTCGTATTTCTCCTGGAATCCGTCGAGGATGTCGCCCACGCGCAAACCGGTGCGGCTCACCTTGTCGGTGTAGGTAGGACCGATGCCCTTGCCCGTGGTGCCCACCTTGTTCTTGCCCTTCGATGCCTCTATGGCGGCATCGAGTATGCGGTGGGTAGGCATGATGAGGTGTGCCTTCTTCGAGATGTGCAAGCGGCTCTTCAGGTCGTGGCCGCTCTTCTCCAAGTCCTTTGCCTCCTGCATGAAGAGGTCGGGAGCCAGCACTACGCCGTTGCCGATGATGTTGGTCTTGCCGCCCTGGAAGATGCCAGAGGGGATGGAGCGAAGCACGTATTTCTGTCCTTCGAACTCCAGTGTGTGGCCAGCGTTGGGACCGCCCTGGAAGCGTGCCACAACATCATACTTGGGGGTCAGTACGTCGACCACCTTACCTTTTCCTTCATCGCCCCACTGCAAACCCAGCAGGACGTCAACTTTACCTGTGTTCATGTTGCTTGTATCGTTGTTGGGGGCGCGCATGCTCTTGTGCATCGCGCCCGGTTGTTATTTTTTCTTCTTCTTGAGGCATTCCTTTAGACGCTTCTTGCGTCATTCCCTTGGCTTTTTCTTCTTGTGTCATTCCCTCGGGGCGTGCCTGACATTCCAGGCATACGCCGTAGATGTAGAGGGCAAAGCCGTCGCGCCGGAAGTTGCCGCTCTTTGCCTTGGAGATGGCATTGTTTACCGACGGCATCTGTATCTCCGTCACTTTGCCACACACGGTGCACACCTGGTGCACATGGTTCTCGTTGTCGAAGCGTGCCTCGTACTTCGTGCCGTCTGTCAGGTTGTGCCTTACGATGATGCGCAACTCCAGGAACAGACGTATCGTGTTGTAGAGCGTCGCCTTGCTGACATGGAAATGTTTCTTTTCCAGTTCGTCGTTCAGTTCCTCCATCGTGAAGTGCCCTCCGATGCTGTAGACAGCATCCAAAATGGCATACCGCTCAGGGGTCTTCCGGTGTTGGTTGGTCGCCAAATAGTTGTCTAAGACCGCCCTTACTTTGACCAGTTCGTTCTCACTCATATCCTTGTTAGTTACATAAAACGTACAAAGATAGCCATATTTTCGGGAACCAGCGCAAAATCTTATTTTAAAAAATGTAAATTCCTTCTATCTATAGTTTCTGCATTTCTTCATAGATGCGTTGCACGGGCAGTCCCATCACGTTGTAATAACTGCCTTTCAGCCCCGTGCATCCCACATAGCCTATCCATTCCTGTATGCCGTAGGCTCCCGCTTTGTCGAAGGGGCGGTAATGGCTGATGTAGTAGTCTATCTCCGTGTCGGACAGGCCTTTGAAGGTCACCTCTGTCGTGACGGAAAACTGGTGTTGCTTGTCGAGTGTGGTGAGACACACGCCCGTCACTACATGATGGGTCTTGCCGCTCAGCAGGCGGAGCATACGCCGTGCGTCGTCGGCGTCCTTGGGTTTGCCGAGTATCTGCGACTTGTCTTCGTCGGCAGTCACGATGACCACTGTGTCTGCGGTGAGAATAAGAGTGTCGGCGTCTGTTATCAGTGAGCGGTGTGCTTCTGCTTTCTTGTGGGCAATATACTGTGCCGTGTCGTAGGCGTCAAGGTCGGAGGGGTAGCTCTCGTCCACATCGGGGAGCACCTTTACCGTGAAGTCTACATCAAGTCCCGAGAGCAGTTCCCTGCGACGGGGCGAGTTGCTTGCCAATATGATTTTGTAAGACATTTTTTCTCCTTTTTTTACCTTTTACTTTTTTACCTTTTACTTTTTTACCTTTTTACTCTTTTACCTTTTTACCTTTAAAGATTACCATCCGAAAGCCCGCTTGTCGGCGAGCCATTTGCCTTGGGCGCGCAACACCTGTTCTATGACGTCGCGACCCACGCCTTCGCCACCCTTGCGGGAAGACACGTAGAGGGCAATCTCCTTGATGTCGCAACAGGCATCGGAAGGACAGCAAGGACAACCGCACCGGTGCATCACCTCGTAGTCGGGAATGTCGTCACCCACATACATCACCTCTTCGTCGTGCAGGGAATACTTTCTCAGAAAAGCATCGTAGGTGTCTATCTTTACGGCGCATCCCATATAGATGTCCTCCACGCCAAGGCCCTCGTAGCGCAGTTTGGTCGCCCGCGTATTGCCGCCCGTGAGGATGGCGATGCGCAGTCCCGTCTTCTGTGCGAGTTGGATGGCGTATCCGTCCTTGATGTTGACGGTGCGTAGGGGCTCGCCCGTCTCCGAGAGGGTGATGGTCTCTCTCGACAACACGCCGTCGACGTCAAAGATGACGGCTTTGATTTTCTTCAAGTCGTAGTTTATCATTGTCCTTTGGTGCTGGTTTGGTCTTTCTTGCGTTTAGTCTCCATGCCGTGTATATCTATGCTCATGCGTTCGTAGAGGTCCTTGAGCAACGGGTTGTTGCGCAGGAGCTGTGCCTGTTGGCGTATCACGTTCTCGTCATAACGCACCGCCGGTCCTGTCTGTGCTTCGAGGGGAGAAAGTTCATGCACCTTCTGCGCCGTCTCGTCTATGAGGGGCAGCATTACGTCGAAGGGGATGCCGTGCTGTGACAGAATCTCTGCGCTCACGGCATAACAGTGGTTGACGAAGTTGCAGGCAAAGACGGCTGAAAGATGAAGGTATTTCCTGTCTTCGCTTGAGAGGGGGAATACGCGACGGCTCAGTGTGTCCGCCAATTTGCCAATGACTTTCCCGGCATACTCGTCGCAAGCCTCTATGAAACAGGGGATGGTGGAGAAGTCGACGTCCTTCGACTTGGAGAAGGTCTGCATGGGGTAGAGCACACCATAGTGGTGCGCCATGCCGCGGAACACGTCCATGGGCATGCTCCCTGCCGTGTGCAGGAACACTTTCGACTCCTTGCCTGGACAAACCTTGGGGAGGAGTTCTGTCAATACACTGTCTTTCACCGAGATGATGTATACGTCGGCATCGTTGCTGATGCCAGAAAGGTCGGTGACGGGTGTTGCCCCTACCGATGTGGCAAGTGCGGAAGCCGACTCCATTGTGCGACTGTAAACTTGCAGTATGTCGTGACCGTTGTTGAGGAGCGCCTTACCCATATGGGTGGCAACGTTGCCTGCTCCGATTAGTATTATCTTCATGATTGTGCAAAAATACTAAAAAGTTGGGACAAGAGTGCCATGATGCTTGCTTTTTTTTAAATAATTTGTTATTTTTGCCCCCACTTAAAAGAAGTGATGAACGTGGAGACAGCACAGCCGACTTGTACGGTCGGGGTTTATACGAAGTCGGAGAAATTGCCCGCCCTGCTCGAAGGCAACTTCTTCCATAGCCGTGAGTTTTTCTGTATCTTGGAGAAAACGCCCGGTTGTACACCCTTGATGGCTGTTGCCGTTGACTCGCACGGAAGGGTCACGGGACAGTTGCTCGTCATCCTGTTTCATCGTCACAGGTGGTTTCCTCCTTATTTATATACGCACGCGCACGCACATGAAGAAGGCATCTATGCCGACGGTGTGGAGAAAGAGACGGTGTTTGCACAGCTGTTGTCGGCAGTGACTCGTTGGCTGGACAGGCGATTGTGCCTCTATGTCGAGTTCTCGGGATTGAAGAAGAAGATGTTCGGGTACAGTTGTCTTCGTCGCGAGGGCTATTTCCCCATAGCGTGGCAGGAGGTGCATAATTCCTTGCACAGTATGCCTCCCGAGGATCGACTTGACGAGAAGATGATACGGCGCATCAAGAAGATGCGCGCCAAGGGGGTGGAGACGCGCGTCATCGTTGATGTCGGAGAGGTGCAACAGTTCTATCGGCTTCTAAAGCGTTATTACCGTTTCAAACCGAGGCGGCACATCCCTTCCGAACGCTATTTCGAAGAGATGCAGCAGAGCAGCCATGCCCGTATCTTCCTTACCGAGTGGCGTGGAAACGTCATTGGCGGGTGTGCCTGTGTCTATAGCGGCGGGAACGCTTACCTGTGGTATTTGGCAAGCAAAAGGAAAAGTTATATGGCGCTCCATCCCGACCTCATGACGATGTGGGCGGCAATAGAGGATTCCTACAAGCGTGGCTTCAGACATATCTATTTCATGGACGTCGGTCTGCCATGGAGAAAGAACCCCTTCCGTGACTTTATCTTGAGCTTTGGAGGTAAACCAGTGGCAAAATACCGATGGTTTAGATTTTACAACCGGTTTGTCAATGCCATCCTTGCATGGTTCTATAAGGACAGATGATTTTAAGAGGTAACTCTCTTTTATGTATGCACAATTATAACTAATATGTGTAATTTTCCTTATAGATTAAAAGGATAGTGCGCGGTTTTGTGATAAAATAGTCATTTTGTCGAAAGTTTATATGCGGATAGTTGGTTATTCCATAAATTCTCTGTAACTTTGCAACTGTTTAACTGGAAAAATATTTTTTCCCAGTTGGACAGGCGAATAAAGAAGAAAAATATAAAAACAATATGAAACATCCATTAAGAAGTAGTGTCTGTACTGAAGGCAGAAGAATGGCAGGTGCCCGTGCACTCTGGGTAGCTGCAGGTATGAAACATGAGCAGTTTGGCAAACCCATCATTGCCATTGTCAATAGTTTTACGCAGTTTGTGCCGGGTCATACTCATTTGCATGAGATCGGACAGATTGTCAAGAAGGAAATCGAGGCAATGGGATGCTATGCAGCTGAGTTTAATACCATCGCCGTGGATGACGGTATCGCCATGGGACACGACGGAATGCTCTACTCGCTGCCCAGTCGTGACATCATCGCCGACTCCGTGGAGTATATGGTCAACGCACACAAGGCAGATGCCATGATCTGCATCTCCAACTGCGACAAGGTGACACCGGGTATGCTGATGGCTTCCATGCGACTGAATATCCCTACCGTGTTCTGCTCGGGCGGTCCGATGGAGGCAGGCCGTTGGAAGGGTGAGAACGCCGACCTGATTACTGCGATGGTCAAGGGCGCAGACACAAGCGTCTCTGACGAGGAGATGAAGCAGATAGAACAGTGTGCATGCCCTGGATGCGGAAGTTGCTCGGGCATGTTTACAGCCAACTCCATGAACTCGCTCACCGAGGCTATCGGATTGAGCCTGCCTGGAAACGGTACCATCCTTGCCACTCACAAGAACCGCATACAGCTTTTCAAGGATGCTGCTCGACAGGTGGTGAAGAATGCTTTTGCCTATTATGAGGACGGTGACGAGAGCGTTTTGCCACGAAGCATCGCCACTCGTGAGGCTTTCCTCAACGCCATGACGCTCGATATTGCCATGGGCGGTAGTACCAATACCGTGCTCCACCTCTTGGCTGTAGCTCAGGAGGCTGGCACCAACTTCAAGATGGAGGACATCGACCAACTGAGCCGCAAGGTGCCTTGCCTCTGTATGCTCTCGCCTAACACGCAGAAATACAGTGTACAGGAGTGCAACCGCGCCGGTGGTATCCTCGGTATCATGAACGAACTGAACAAGGGCGGTCTGATTCACGGTGAATGCAAGCGCGTCGATGGCAAGACACTCGACGAGCAGATGAAGAAATACAATATCACGGGCGACAGCATCGACCCAGAGGCTGACCGTATCTATCACAGTGCTCCTGCCGGTAAGTTCTCTACGGAGATGGGTAGTCAGGATGCACGTTGGGAGAGCCTTGACACAGACCGCGAGAATGGATGTATCCGCTCGTTGGAACATGCCTACACCAAGGACGGTGGTCTTGCCGTACTCTTCGGTAACATCGCACAGAACGGTTGCGTGGTAAAGACGGCTGGTGTCGCTCCAGAACTCTGGCACTTCGAGGGTCCTGCCGTATGCTTTGACTCTCAGGAGGATGCCTGCGAGGGTATCCTCGGCGGCAAGGTTAAGTCGGGCGACTGTGTGGTCATTACGCATGAAGGTCCTAAGGGCGGTCCTGGCATGCAGGAGATGCTCTATCCTACATCTTACATCAAGAGCCGTCACCTCGGCAAGGAGTGCGCTCTCATCACTGACGGTCGCTTCTCTGGTGGTACGTCCGGTCTGAGCATCGGACACATCAGTCCTGAGGCTGCTGCTGGTGGAAATATCGGCAAGATCAAGGACGGTGACATCATCGTCATCGACATCCCAAGCCGCAGTATCAACGTGAAGCTCTCCGACGAGGAACTGGAAGCTCGTCCACAGCAGCCGCTGAAGCGCAACCGAGTGGTAAGCAAGGCGTTGCGCGCCTACGCACAGAGTGTTAGCTCGGCTGATAAGGGAGGTGTGAGAATCATTGATTAATAAAAAAACAGATAAATGGCAAAAGAAGTGATTTCGGGATCAGAGGCATTGATGCGCTCTTTGCATAACGAGGGGGTGAAGACCATCTTCGGTTATCCAGGAGGTAGCATCATGCCGGTATTTGATGCACTGTATGGCTACACGAGAGGTGAAAAGAAAATGTTCGACCATATCTTGGTTCGTCACGAACAGGCTGCTGCGCATGCTGCACAGGGATACGCACGAGTCAGTGGCGAAGTGGGAGTAACGCTTGTGACAAGCGGACCGGGTGCAACGAATACCTTGACGGGCATCGCCGACGCAATGATGGACTCCACGCCTATCGTGGTAATCGCAGGACAGGTGGGAACCCCCGCACTCGGTACGGATGCCTTCCAGGAGGTGGATCTCGTGGGTGTCACACAACCTATCACTAAGTGGGCCTATCAGATACGCCGCCCCGAGGATGTGGCGTGGGCCGTGAGCCGCGCCTTCTACATCGCTCGCAGCGGTCGCCCGGGTCCTGTGGTGCTCGACTTCGCCAAGGACGCACAGATTGGCACTTGTGAGTGGGAACCAGTCAAGTGTGAAAGAGTGCCTTCGTACAACCCGTATCCGAAAATAGATGAAGAAGCGGTGGCTCAGGCGGCTGAGCTCATCAACAACGCTAAGAAACCGTTCGCTCTGGTTGGACACGGCGTGGAATTGGGTGGCGCTCACAACGAACTCCTTGAGTTCTTGGAGAAAGCTGACATCCCCGCAGGGCGTACCCTGCTCGGACTCTCTGCACTTCCAAGCAACCACCCGCTCAATATGGGTATGCTCGGTATGCACGGCTCTTATGCCACCAATATGAAGACGCAGGAGTGTGATGTGCTTATCGCCATCGGTATGCGATTCAGCGACCGCATCACTGGTGTGCCTTCCAAGTATGCTCCACAGGCAAAGATTATTCACCTGGATATCGACCCTGCTGAAATCGACAAGGTCATCAGGACGGACGTGGCTGTCATCGGCGACTGCAAACAGAGTTTGCCGGCTATCACGCGTCTTCTGAAGACGAATGTACACCGTGAGTGGAGGGACTCGTTCAAGACTTACCAGGAAATGGAGCAGGAGAGGGTCATCGAAAAGGATATCCATCCCACAGAGGGACCGCTCCTTATGGGCGAGGTTACCAACGTGGTGACAGAGGCGACTCACAACGAGGCAGTTCTTGTCAACGACGTGGGACAGAACCAGATGATTTCCAGCCGTTACTTCAAGTTTACCAAGAAGTTGAGCATCGTGACAAGCGGTGGCTTCGGAACCATGGGCTTCGGCCTTCCTGCTGCTGTCGGTGCTACCTTCGGCGCTCCCGACCGTACGGTATGCTGTTTCTTCGGTGACGGTGGATTCCAGATGAACATTCAGGAATTAGGTACCATCATGGAGCAACAGGCTCCGGTGAAGATGATTCTCCTCAACAACAACTACTTGGGTAATGTGCGACAGTGGCAGGACCTGATGTTTGGCGGTAGACGTTCTTTCACTCACATGATGAATCCTCACTATGCCGAAATTGCCAAGGCTTACGGTATTCCCTACGATGTCGTCGTGGACCGTAAGGATCTCAAGGAGAAGGTAGAGAAAATGGTAAATACCAAGGGACCCTATCTCTTGGAGTGTGCCATCAAGGAAGACGAAGACATCGTCCCGATGACTCTGCCTGGCAAGAGCGTAGAGGAAATGCAGCTGGAGCTGAATTATTGAAAAGGTAAAAAGGTAAAAAAGTAAAAAGGTAAAAAAGGCTCGCGCCACAAAGGCTGTTGTCTTAACTCCTTTAACTCCTTTAACATCTGTATTCAAATTCTTTTACGATAATGGAGAATAACAACGATAAGAAATTATATACATTGCTTGTCTACTCGGAGAACATCGCCGGTATTCTGAACCAGATTACTGCTGTCTTTACGCGCAGACAAGTCAACATCGAGAGCTTGAATGTCTCTGCCAGTAGTGTGAAGAATATCCACAAATACACTATCACGGTGTGGAGCACCCCCGAGCAGATAGAGAAAATCAACAAGGCTATAGAGAAGAAGATTGACGTGGTGAAGAGCGACTACTACACCGATGACCAAATCTTCATTCATGAGGTGGCGCTTTTCAAGATTTCCACACCAGTACTGTTGGACAATCCTGAGGTCTCACGTACCATCCGTCGGCATGATGCCCGTATGATGGAGGTGAACCCCACCTATACTACGGTGCTCCATGCTGGACTGACCGAGGACATCGTCGACTTGTTCAAAAAACTCAATGAGTTTGGGTGCCTCCTCCACTATACACGGAGTGGAAGAATTGCCGTGACAAGGAGCTTTGACGACCCTATATGCGAATATGTAAGGAAGAATGCTGAATAATTAATAGGTGGCATCGCTTATATTGAATAGCATATGGTAGTATGATAGCATTCGGTAGTCATCGCTTATAAATGATATAGGCGTATTATAATAATGTACGGGAAATGGAAAAAGAACTGTTGAGCAAAGTGGGACGATATGAGTTCCTCGCAGAACCCTTTCATTGTGATTTCTCAAGTAGTCTGTTTATGGGGCACTTGGGAAATCATTTGTTGAATGCTGCTGACTTCCATAGCAACGACAGAGGATATGGCATGAACGATCTTATGCCGAGACACCGCACATGGGTGCTCAGTCGACTTGCCATCGAGATGACGGACATGCCGAAGTCTTATGACTCCTTCTTCGTCGAGACATGGGTGGAGAATGCCATGAAGTATTTCACGGCTCGTGACTTCAAAATTTGTGGAGCGTCACAGGAAGGAGAAGATGGAGAAAAAGTCTATGGATACGGCAAGAGCGTGTGGGCTATGATTGACACCGAGACGCGCCAACCAGTTGACATCTTCTCGGTAAACGACGGGATGATAAGGTATTACATTGAGACAGAAAAACCATGTCCCATCTCTGCCTGTTCGAGGGTGAAGATGTCGCAGAAGGCACAGTTCGAGCGAACCATTGATACTTATTATAGTGATGTGGATGTCAACGGACACATCAACTCTATTAAGTATATCGAACATATCCTCGATCTCTTCAGCCTCGATTACTACAAGGAACACTTCCTGCAGCGCTTTGAGATTGCTTATGTGGCAGAGAGCCATCAGGGTGACAAACTCCATTTCTTCACAGAACAGACAGGGGAGGACGAATACTGTATAAGGATAGAGAAACAAGCCAGAGAAAACCAAGAAAACGTAGAAGTAGTAAGAAGCAAAGTCAAATTTGTTAAAAAATGATAGTTTTCTTTGGTTGTTTCTTGTGAATTTATTACCTTTGCACTCGGATTAAAAAGAATAATCATTCCAATGCCATTGTCTCGTGTAGGCAACGGACGGATCAAAAGACTTTCCTTGTAGAGGATGGGCTCGCATCCGTATGGACAAGTATAACCCGCGGTTCCAAAATGGTCCGCACAATTAAATTAATGTACAATTATGGCAGAAATGAATTTCGGTGGCGTAATGGAAACTGTTGTCACCAGTCATGAATTTTCATTGGAGAAAGCACGTGAAGTATTGAAGAACGAAACCATCGCAGTCATCGGTTACGGCATCCAGGGTCCTGGTCAGGCTTGCAACCTTCGTGACAATGGTTTCAACGTCATCGTCGGACAGCGTCAGGGCAAGACCTACGAGAAGTGTCTGAAGGATGGATGGGTACCTGGACAGACCTTGTTCTCTATCGAGGAGGCTGCAGAGAAGGGTACTATCATCTGCATGTTGCTTTCTGATGCCGGTCAGATAGCTTGTTGGCCAAAGATCAAGCCATACCTCACCGCTGGTAAGACTCTGTATTACTCTCATGGTTTCGCCATCAACTGGAGCGACCGCACAGGCGTTGTTCCTCCTAAGGATATCGATGTTATCATGGTGGCTCCTAAGGGTTCTGGTACTTCTCTCCGCACAATGTTCTGCGAGGGACGCGGTTTGAACTGCTCTTATGCTGTTTACCAGGATGCTTCTGGCAAGGCTGAGGAGAAGACCATCGCCTTCGGTATCGGTATCGGTGCCGGATATTTGTTCAAGACTACATTCCAGCGTGAGGCTACTTCCGACCTTACTGGTGAGCGCGGTTCCTTGATGGGTGCCATCGAGGGCTTGTTGGAGGCTCAGTATGACGTGCTCCGTGAGAACGGTCACTCTCCTTCAGAGGCATTCAACGAGACTGTTGAGGAACTTACTCAGAGCCTTGGCCCGCTCTTCGGCGAGAAGGGTATGGACTGGATGTACGCCAACTGCTCTACTACCGCTCAGCGCGGTGCGCTCGACTGGGCTCCTCGCTTCCGTGAGGCTATCAAGCCTGTCATGGAGTGGCTCTACTACTCTGTAAAGACTGGTAACGAGGCTCAGATTTCTATCGACAAGAACTCTCAGCCTGACTATCGCGAGAAGTTGAACGCAGAACTCGAGGCTATGCGCAACAAGGAGATGTGGCAGGCTGGTGTTACCGTTCGTCAGCTTCGTCCTGAGAATAATTAAAATTTTTCTCGTACATAAATGTTGTAAAGGGAATGATCCGCAGAGGATTGTTCCCTTTCTCTTTCTTTTTCTGTACTTGTGAGGAAAAAAACACAGAAGTAAGAGATTTTCTCGCATTTTATTCGTACCTTTGCTCTTGATAAACAGGACTATCTAATAAAAATAAGTTTTCATGTTAAGCAAAGATTCTAAAATATTCGTTGCAGGGCACCATGGTCTTGTGGGTTCTGCCATTTGGAACAACCTTAAGTCAAGAGGGTATAATAATCTTGTAGGACGTAGCCACAAGGAACTTGACTTGACCGACCAGTATGCCGTAGAGAAATTCTTCGATGAGGAGAAACCTGATGCTGTGGTGCTTGCCGCTGCTTTTGTCGGAGGTATCATGGCAAACTCGCTTTACAGGGCTGACTTCATCATGCAGAACATGAAGATGCAGTGTAACGTCATCAGCAATGCTTACTCGCATGGTGTGAAAAAACTTCTCTTCCTTGGCAGTACATGCATCTATCCAAAGGGGGCTCCACAACCCATGAAAGAGGAGGCTCTCCTTACCTCTCCGCTTGAGTACACCAATGAGGAATACGCTATTGCCAAGATTGCCGGTCTGAAGATGTGCGAGAGCTACAACCTGCAGTATGGTACCAACTATATAGCTGTGATGCCAACCAATCTCTATGGACCCAACGATAACTTCCACTTGGAGAACAGTCATGTGATGCCTGCCATGATGCGCAAGGTGTATCTTGCAAAACTCATACACGATGGTGACTGGCACTCGATAGAGGTGGACATGAACAAGCGCCCGGTTAATCCTACTGACAAGTTGCGTGCCATCATCGGTGAGGGGAACGTAGACGGTAGCAATTCGCATGAGCGCATCCTCAAGGCTTTGGAATTTTACGGCATCTACGACAACAAGGTCGTCCTCTGGGGAACAGGTACTCCCTTGCGTGAGTTCCTTTGGAGTGAGGACATGGCTGACGCAAGTGTCCACGTGCTCTTGAACGTTGACTTCAAGGACATCATTGGCATCGAGAAATATTCTTCTGTCTTCTATGGCGCCAAAGCAGACGGGGCTGTCGACCGTAACAATAGTGAGGGGCGTGGTGGTGCCATTCCTTCGCTCGGAGAGATACGCAACTGCCACATCAATGTGGGTACGGGCAAGGAACTGACCATCCGTCAGCTCTCAGAACTTGTCGTGAAGGCTGTAGGATTTGAAGGTACGGTTGAGTTTGACGCTTCTAAGCCGGATGGTACTCCTCGCAAACTGATTGATGTGGAGAAACTGCACAGCTTAGGATGGACACATAAGGTGGAAATTGAGGACGGTGTCGAGCGCCTGTTCAAATGGTATCAGGAGAGCTTGAAGGCATAAGGTTTTATAGAACGCCTTTAAACTAAAAACCGCTCTAATGGTATAGCGCATTTGTGATGCAGCAAACCATTAGAGCGGTTTTGTATTCATTCATCAATCATTCGTATTCATCAATCATTCGTATTCATCAATCATTCGTATTCATCAATCATTTGTGATGCAGTCAATTATTTGTGTTCTTAATTGCTGAATCATTTCCCTTCAAGCCATGCATCAATGATGCGGCGTGCGATGGAGAGCTTCTCGGGGATGGTGGGAAGGTTGTCCTTGGTAAACCACTTGCCGCGAGATAGTTCTTCTTTCTGCAGATGGATTTCGCCGGAAACGTAGTCGGCAGTAAACCCAACCATCAGTCCACTGGGATAGGGCCATGGTTGTGAACCGAAATATCGGAGATTGGTGATGGTGAGTCCTGTCTCTTCCATCACTTCGCGGTGGACAGCTTCTTCGAGGGTTTCTCCCGTCTCGACGAACCCTGCAACAAGTCCGTAGAAATCGCTTTTGAAATTGCGGGCATGTACAAGCAGTACTTCTTCGCCTCTGTGTATCAGTACGATGATAGCCGTGGCAAGGGAAGGCCATGCTTGCTTGCCGCAGACTGTGCACTTCTTGCTGATGTCTGTTGCCATCTGCATCTGGGCACCGCATACTCCGCAGAAGTGGGTGTTCTGATCCCAGTAATTGAGTTCCTGACACTTCCCGGCTTTCAGATAGAGTGCCGGAGAGAGTTTGTAGTAACTGGGGCGCAGTCCACACATCTCGTATTGCTCCATGGTGGTGATGGGCTCCGGTATCGTAAAGGTTTTTACCTCCGTGCCGTCGTCCATCGGTGTGATGTTGAGAATGTGTGTCCAGGGCTTTGTCTCTATGGGACATTGCTCATTGCAGGGGATGGTGTAACTCCCGTCGCTCTTCTTCTCTAACAGAAGGTCGCTCTTGCAGAATATAAACCAGTATGCCATTTTTTTTACCTTTTTACTTTTCAAAGGCGCATGCCTTTTTTACCTTTTTACCTCTTTACCTTTAAAAAGCAGTTGGAAGTCACGCTCAGCAGCAGGCTTAGTCCAGTTTTCTGGCACAAACTTCCAGTTGTTGTTTGCTTTAGCCTCTACCGTGCCCATTTTCTCAATCTCCTCCATGAGGTAATAGCGTTGGTCGCGCTCACTCCGCCAAATGATGCGGCTTTCGAGACTGTCCTTGGGTATTCCTGCACCACGTGTGAGGAGTTCGCCACCACCATTGCCGCGGTAGCTGTTGACAGCCACGGTGTACCATTTCTTTGGGTCGAAGGGTTCTCCGTTGCTCATTCTCAGAATGTTTACTTTCTCACCGTCGGGCTTGGTGACATCTACCTCATAGTCTATGCCTGCCGCACTGTCAAAGTTGAAAGAGAAATTCTTGAATCCCAAGCGTTGGTTGTCGCCGTATGTCTTCTCGTCGAGGAGCAGCAGATGGTCATCGGCACTTTGCATCGTGTTGACCCACAAGTCATAGCTCATTTCGAGGTGGCGGCGTATCTCGTCACCAGTGAGGCGCATGACATAGAGACCATTCTCATATTTGTAGAGATTGAACATGTCGGCAACACAGATGGGACCAGCCTTGATGACGGCATCCATCTGTAGCGGGGCGTTGAACGCTATGTCGGCATGTGTTATCTGCAGCATGAGGTTGAGGATGAAGTCGTTGAAGGCGCAGCTTCCAAAGAAAGACTCCCTGCTATAGATGGTATTGCTGAAGGTGCCTATCTGCTTGTTGACATAGGTTTTTACTTTGTCCATCTGCGGTTGGAATTGTGCCATAAAATTCTTGTCTATAGCGCAACCAGTGACATCTGCCAGATGGCCGTCCACTTTCTTGTGCTGCATGATGTGTGAGGTCTTTCCACCGATGGTATGCTCATCGATGGTTACCGTTATCTCAGCATCGGCAACACTCATGGCGTTATTGGCAGGGTCGAGCAGTACGACCTGCTTGCCGGCGCTGTTGGTGACGGTCTCGCAGCAACGGGTATGGTCGTGCCCGAAGAGAACAAGGTCAAAACCTGGTACCTCCTTTGCTACACGCAGTGCTGCATCTTCTTCATAATCTGGTGTCTTGATGCCGCCGTCCTTTCCGCTGTGGAAGAGGCCGATGACAACATCTGGGTCTTCGTGCTCCTGGATGTATTTCATCCAGTGGCGGGCACTTGTTACCATGTTTTCGAAACGCATCCCGCTCCAGAGGTTGCCTGTAAGCCAGTTGGGGATGGCGGGTGTGAGCATGCCGAGTACGGCTATCTTTACCCCTTCGCGCTGTAGTATGATATAAGGCTTGGTGTAGGGCTTCCCTGTCTTTGTGCTGATGACATTGGCACCAAGTACAGGACAGTTCAGTTCTCTGATCCACTTGTCGTACACGGCATGTCCTGTTTCCACGTCGTGATTGCCGAATGCCTGTGCATCGTATTTCATATAGTTGACTACGTCGGCGGCAACATTGCGTGACGTGGTGTCTATATAGTTGTAGTAGTAGCACGTGGGTTGTCCCTGAAGGATGTCACCGTTTTCGAGGAGGATGAGGTTGTCGTGGTAAGTATTACGTAGAGAATCGACATAGGTGGATACTCTCGCCAAGGAACCTGCCTTCTCACGGCGGTTGATGAAGTCGTAGGGGAAGAAACTGCCGTGGACATCGGTGGTCTCTATTACCCTGAGACGGACAGTGCGCTGTTGAGCCATTGTTTCTGCTGAATTAAGGGAGAGCACTACAAGGAGTGCTGTCATAAAGTGTTTCATTGTTCTGCCAATTTTTGATTGCTGTGCAAAAGTACAAAAAATATCACTATTCGGCACACTTTTTGTTGGATAATTGGTGAAATTAAAAATATTGAGCATTATGGCATTCGTAGATTATTATAAGATACTTGGTGTTGACAAGAACATACCGCAGAAGGACGTGCGTGCGGCTTACCGCAAACGTGCCAAGCAGTTTCATCCAGACCTGCATCCCAACGACCCTAAGGCTAAGGCTAAGTTTCAGGCTCTTAACGAGGCTTACGATGTGATTTCTGATCCCGACAAACGGGCGAAATACGACAAGTATGGGGAACAGTGGAAAAATGCGCAGGCATACGAACAGGCTGGTGGTGGGGGCTTTGGTGGCTTCGGCTCTGGCGGTGGCAATCCCTTTGAGGGATTCGACTTTAGCAACTTTGGCTCTGGAGGGAGCGGCTTCAGCAGTTTCTTCGAGAATCTCTTTGGTGGCAGACAGCAAGGTGGCGGTTCGCACTTCGGTGGCTTTGGCAGAAGGAATGCCGGAGGAGCTGGCTTTGGCTATGGGGCAGGACCAGACTTTGGTACCAGTGGTTGTGGAGGTTGTGGAGGACACGGTGGCAGTCAGAATACCGGAGAGTTGAACATGACGGTGGACATCGACCTCTATACGGCTCTTCTTGGCGGTGATGTCATTCTTTCACTTCCCAACAATTCAAAGATAAAACTGAAGATCAAACCGGAAACGCAGAGTGGTACGAAGGTACGTGTGCGTGGCAAGGGATATGACTTGGGCAACGGCAGTCAGGGGGATTTGATAGTGACCTATCACGTAAAGTTGCCAACTGGACTGAACGAGCGACAAAAGGATTTGCTTAGGCAAATGAAGAATATGGGATAAACAACAAAAGGCGGCAGAGGACTATGCTTCTGCCGCCTTTTGCTGTTTATCTAATCTAATCTTCTTTTCTTTACTTCTTTCTTATTCTTCCTTCTCTTTTTTCTTTTCATTCTTAGAACTCTTGCCTTTGAATTTGTCAAAGCCATTGCCGTAGACACCGATGACGGCACTCTGACTGACGAAGGCCTGAGGGTCTATCTCTTCTATGAGACGGAAGATCGTCTGTGACTGGCGCTGTTTGGCAAGCACGAAAAGCATCTTGACAGACTGGCCCGAATAGAATCCTGAGGCATCTACAACCGTCACGCCACGCTCTGCATCGATGTTGATGCGTTGACCTATCTCCTTATACTTCTTGGATATGATAAAGAACTGTACGGAGCGTCGACGACTGTTCACGACCTGGTCTATACAGAAAGCCTGGACGTAGAGTACGACGTAACCATAAAGAACTTTTTCCCAGTCGTGTACAACGAAATAACTTGATGAGATGATAAAGATATCGCAAATCATGATGACACGGCCAAGGGAGATGTCGCGATACTTGTTGACGATAGCTGCCACGATGTCGGTTCCGCCCGTACTGCCTCCGGCAGAGAACCCCAATCCGATACCGCATCCACAGAATACGGCACCGAGAATGGCTGCCCATAACGGTTGGTCGGCAAGCAGATGGATGTCTTTGGCATAATGCGAGAAGAGGGAGGTGAGGAGTGTCACCACGATGACAGCATAGATTGTCTTCACGCAAAACTTCTTGCCGAGGATGAGCAAGGCGGCGACGAGCAGTCCGGCATTGACGACAAAGTAAGGTATCTGTACCGGACATTTTGTTGCCCAGTAGATAATGGATGAGATACCAGGCAGACCGCTTGCCGTGACGTTGGTTGGAAGGAGGAAAATGTTCCATCCGATAGCATAGGAGACCATGCCAATGGCGATGAGTGCATAGTCTTGCACCTCCTTGTAGAGAGGTCGTTTGATGAATTCTGTTGTCATTTTTTCTTGTTTGAGTTTGACGGATTTGACTTCTTGGGCAGACATACTTTGCGGTAGCAGAACAGAAGGTATCTGCGTAGTGGGAACAATTTTGTCCATAGGGTAGAGTAGATATGCCATTTGGCACTGTCTGTGCTGTCGAGGCGTTCTCTGCCCTTGCGGTAGAACCCTATGGCTTTTGCCTTGATGTCTTCAGGACGGCAAGTCTCTGTTCCTATATTGCCGTCACCGCGTAATATGGCCATTGTTGGTGTAATCTTTATCAGACGGTGGAGCACGAAGTGACCAGGATAGTTCTCTGCCAGTACAACATCCCCTTCTTTCACACAGTCTGGGCGGACAAGCAACGCCTTGTCGCGTCCGTCTTCCAAAAAGGGTCGCATGGAGTAACCTCGCAAGGGGAGCGTCACGCTATGCCCCTCGTTCAGTATCTGAACAACCTCTGGAAGGAACTGGCTGTTGGAGAATGTCATTGCAGTTTTCTTGATAGCCGTCATCTGTGCGTGTTTGTTTATATGATGCCTGTCTATTTATTCCCTATTGGAAACAGGTGTATGTTAGACATTTCTCTCATTTCCTATCTATGCGTGATGGTCTTGTTGCATAGGATGGCAGCCTCTTTGTCGGGCAGACAGTGGAGCGTATAGACGGGAGTCGTTTCCACCAGACAGGTGATGACGTCACATATCTCGTTGTAGATATTCGTGTCCCATTTCATGCTCGAACAGGAAGGGAGCAGTGAGGCAAAGGCTTCGATGGGCTTTGCCTGGTCTATGCTGTTCGCTGTTGCGCGTTCAATGCGTGTGACGGCACCGAGTGGCGCTTTGACATTGCGGTAACAGGGCGTCTTCCCGCTCCAGGGGCTTCCATATATATAAGGTGTACCGTTCTCTATACGTATGATGGGATTGTCGTCGTTCATTAGGTCGCAGCCTGGCAGGTGCCTTAGCCACATACTTACTTGTGTGCTTTTCCCCGTACCGCTCTTGGCAATGAACGCATAGCCGTATCCGTTCTGTCTGACGAGCGAGGCATGGACAAGGAGGGTCTGTTTCTTGCTTCCCGCAAAGGCATAGATGAGCATAAGAGCGTTGTTCAACCCAAAGCTGCGCATGTTGTAAGTACCGTTGAGGGCACAACGGCAACGGGAAAAGTCCTCATTGGTGATGAGCAGACAACAGGAACGGCGACCAATATCCTTGATGATGTACTGGTAACCTCCGTTTGAAAGTTTGTCGACGATGGTCTCGCCATTGCCGGTATCAAACACCCTGATGCGTCTTCGCTGCTCCTTGGGACAAGGTGCCAGACTGTCGTCTATGCGGAGGGAAAAAAGGGGAGGCTCCTCAAGCCGTTCCTTTCTGAACGGTTCGAGGGAAGGAACAAGATGTATGCCGTTGATTTGCGACGGATTGAATATGATGTCCACTCCGTGGTCGGCTATCTTGAAAAAATGCTCCTGTGCGTAAGAATTTTGACACATGATGATAAAAGCGTTGCTTGGTATGTGTGTCCTGTTTCTTTCTCTTTCTCTTTCTTGTTGGTTATCTTGGTGGCATATTGCCCATAGGAGGGTTCCCGCCATTTCCCATCGGTGGCATCTCTCCACCGTTGCCTCTTGGAGGCATTCCTTGGCCCTTCATTTCCTTGAGAGCTTTACGGGCGCTCTTCTTGGGCTTGTCGGATTCCGTCTCCGTGCGGTCGGGGGCTATGCCTTTGAACACGAAGTTCTCCATGCCGATTATCTTGATCTGGTAATGTGGAGCTTCTTCGGTCTTGAGTCCATTCTTCTTTTTCTTGGCTTTTGGCTTGGCAGTATACCTGTCGTGCAGTTTCTGCCACTTTTTCTTTACGGAGGAAAGTTTTGTGCTGTAGCTTACGATACAGGTAGGATTCTTGTATCCGTTGGCTTCGAGGTACTCGCGAAGCTGGTAGGAATAGTTCTCGCGGCTTACGAGGAAATGTGCCTTGCCCGTAATCCAGGCTGAGTCTACCGCCTGGATGTCGGTGAAGTAGATAGTGGAGTCGTTGAACGAGGTTGCCATACCGAAGATGTACACTCGTTTCATCTCTTCCTTCGCTTGCAAGCTCGCCGAGGCGAACAGAATGGTGGCAATGGCCGTTAAAACAATTTTCTGTAGTTTCATCTCTCTTTGTTTGAAGTAATCTTTTTGTTTCTTCTTGTTGTACTGAGAATATGTCTGACCCCATTGGCTTTCTCCGCAGTCTACACCCAAAGTGCAGTCTATCCTAAATAAGACTTGAGCGTCTTGTTCTTTCTGCTATGGCGGAGGCGGCGCAATGCCTTTTCTTTGATTTGTCTGACACGTTCTCGTGTGAGGTTATATTTTTCGCTTATTTCCTCAAGGGTCATCTCAGGACCGTCTATGCCGTATATGGCTTTTAGAACCTTGCGCTCGCGTTCGTTGAGTATGCACATTGCGCGGCTTATCTCTTTGCGCAACGACTCCTTGAGCAGTAGGTCGTCCGTGTCGGGGGCGTCATCGTTGGTAAGTACGTCCAGTAGGCTACCGTCCTCTTCGCTAGAGAACGGTGCGTCCATACTCAGGTGCCTTCCGTTCATCTTCATGGCGGCAGACACTTTCTCTTCGGGCAGGTCAACACGCTCGACCATCTCTTCTACGCTTGGTCTTCGCTCATGTTCCTGCTCGAACTTGTTCAACTCGCGGGCTATGCGGGTGATGCTGCCCACTTGGTTGAGCGGCAGTCTTACGATGCGGCTCTGCTCGGCAATAGCCTGGAGGATACTCTGTCTTATCCACCATACGGCATAGGATATGAACTTGAAGCCTCTTGTCTCGTCAAACTTTTCGGCTGCCTTGATGAGGCCTAAGTTGCCTTCGTTGATGAGGTCAGGCAGACTTAATCCCTTGTTTTGGTATTGTTTGGCTACAGAAACGACAAATCTCAAGTTCGCCTTGGTGAGGCGTTCGAGAGCCTTTGCGTCGCCCTTTCTGATGCGTTGTGCCAACTCCACCTCTTCGTCTGCGCTGAGCAGGTCTTGGTGGCTTATTTCCTGAAGGTATTTCTCCAGTGATGCACTTTCTCTATTAGTAATCGATTTTGTTATTTTCAGTTGTCTCATGGCCTCGGTTTTAATTTTAGTTGCAAATGTACGTTTTTTTGTGCACATAGACAAAAAAAGTTCCCGATTTCTCATGTTCTTGCTGATAAAAATCTTTTTTGGTGTGCAAGGACATGAGAAAAAGGAAACCTTTTGACTGAAAAGTATCTTCTTTATTTCACGTACACATTAGTTGAGCGGTACGGCAAAGTAAGCCTTCTTTCCTGTAGGCCAGATACCCTGAATGTAGAGTACGGGGTCTTTGCTGGTAGATGCGCTCTTCACGTTCTTCTGCAGGTCGTCGAGTGTGGCGATGTTGTTGTCGTTGATCTTTTGGATGATGAAGCCTCTTGAGATGCCGGCGTCTTTCAGTACACCGCTGTTCACCTTGATGACTTCCACGCCGTAGCTGATGTTGAGCTGTTGTTTCTGCTCGGCAGAGATCTGTCTGAAGTTGCCACCAAGTACATCCAAGTCTGCTGCCTTGATGACGGATGTCGTACCCTGTGCGTTCTTGAGTGTGATGGTCTTGGTCTGGCTCTTCTTGTTGCGCAGATAGGTGATGCTCATCTTGTCGCCGGGGCGCTTGCCGTTGAGCGATTCCTGCAACTCAGCCATCTTTGTTACCTTCTTGCCGTCAACAGCTGTGATGACATCGCCTTCCTTCAGGCCGGCTGCGGCACCATTGCCGTCTTCGTCCACTTTACTGATGTATACACCGTCGTTGGTGCCGAGGTTGGCATCTTTGCCTTCTTCTTTCTGGCTGTTGATGTAGTTAAGTACATCCATACCTTGTATGCTGAGCATGACGCGCTGTACGCTGCCATACTGCTTGATGTCTGCTACCACCTTGTTCATAATGGAGGTAGGAATGGCAAAACCGTATCCTGCGTACGAACCTGTCTGTGAATAGAGCATGGCGTTGATGCCTACCAGTTCGCCACGGGTGTTGACCAATGCACCGCCAGAGTTACCTGCGTTGATGGCAGCATCTGTCTGGATGAAACTTTCGACGCCGTTGGCTCCTAATGAGCGAGCTTTGGCAGAGATGATGCCGGCGGTAACGGTGTTGTTAAGACCGAAGGGGTTGCCTACGGCGATGACCCATTCGCCTACCTTCACTTTGTCGCTGTCAGCGATGGGCAGGGTGGGGAGGTTCTTGCCGTCTACCTTGATGAGTGCCAAGTCTGTGGTCTTGTCTGTGCCGATGATGCGTGCCGAGAACTCACGGTTGTCGTTGAGTGTCACGGTCAGTTCGTCAGCTCCTTCCACCACGTGGTTGTTGGTGACGATGTATCCGTCTGCGCTGATGATGACACCAGAACCAGTAGCTTCCTTCTTCGGAGTCTGTACTTTCTGCTTACGTGTGCCACCATTGCCTTGACCAGGGGTGCCGAAGAAACCGAATGGGTCGAAGAAGCCACCGAACGGGTCGCTCTGTACATCTATGGTCTTTGTCTTGGAATTTTGCACGTACTTGATGTGTACTACTGCTGGTAGGGCTTTCTCGGCAGCGTAGGTCAAGTCTACTGGCTGGCCGGCTGGTGCGGCTGCAGCTTCTGTAGTAGATGCGTTCACCTTCATGAAAGCACCTGCGGAGAATGCGAGGGATGTTACGCAGAGCAAGGCTGCTACATAATTCATTACTTTCTTCATAGTCTTACGTTTTATTGTTGTTTTTACTTGTTCGTGAATTTCGGGTGCAAAGATAGTGGAAAAAATAATAAACGGATAAAATGCTTCATATATTTATTCCGTTTTAACATTCTGAATTAACATATTAACGCCTCTTAAACAAGAGGTACCCTTATTTTACAAATATTCATTACTTTGCGCGTTTTGTGTAATTGTTTATTTGTAACTAAAATGTGCTTTAAGTTTAAAATGATGTTAACGAAGATGTATCTTTCGGGTGGTCTTGTCTTACTTTTTAGCGGTAAAAACACTGTTATGTCAAAACTTTTTCTTACCTTTGTACGGAGAAAGCAGTGCCCCGGCTTGACGCTGGCTCCCTTGGGTGGAGCGGGAGGAAAGTCCGGGCAGCATAGAGCGTCCCACTTCCGAAAATAGAAGCTATTGGTGACAGTAGGAAACGGCAGAAGAGAATGACCGCATTCTGCATGCCTTGTGTGGTGCAAGAATGTAAGGGTGAGAAGGTGGTGTAAGAGACCACCAGTTGGCAGGTGACTGTCAGGCTGTGCCGTCTGGGAGCTGCAAGCTCATGTATACCACAGTTTGAGGGCTGCTCGTCCGAAGGGTTCTTCTCAGAACTTACTGTGGAGGGTAGAGTGCTAAAGCTCTGGGGTGACTCAGGGATTAGATAAATGTCAGGCTAAAACAGAACTCGGCTTACGGGGGCACTGCTTTCTTTTCTTTCTGTACAGGTGGCTTGCTGCTTGTGTTTCTTTTATGTAAAATCTGAATCGTTAAAAGATAATGGGTATGGAAATACGGGAACCAGAGAAACAGTTTATTGATGATTACGAGCATCGGGTGTCGGGAAAAATCAGTCGCTATGGAGAAATGGATGGTTTCCCTAAAATGTCCGATTATGGTGTGAGCCGTGCCGAACTGGATGACTATCTGTTTGACAAACAGGCGGTTCTTGACAGTGCTGGCAGTGTGCGCAGCCAACTTACTGTGGCTGGATTCCTAACCATATTTCCAGTTCTCGTCCTTTCTGGTTTTCCTGATTCTTCGGCTGTTTATTGTAAGGGGAAGGCTGTTGCTACAGTTGTGGCTTTGTTGTTGGGGCTGCTTATTGCCCTTTTTGTAAGGTCTTTGCAGCAGTTGATGATACGCTTTAGGTTGGAGCGTATGAAGAATGCCAAACTTGAGACATATATCAAAGCGGTTCTTATGTTCGAACCAAGGGGTTGACGAGTGTTTGCCCGCTATTATAGTGTCCTTTTGTGAATAGTAAAAAGCAAACGAGGTTGCAAAATGGCACAAAAAACCGCCAAGCTGAGCTTGACGGTGTTCTCTCATTTTTTCTTGTTCGTAGAGTAATTCTAAATTACTTTGCAACAGAGTCAGCAGCTGCAGAATCAGCAGGAGCAGCAACAGTGTCAGTATCAACTGCTGTTGTATCAACAGAGTCAGTAGACTCAGTGTTGCTCTTTGTGTTACCACCGCAAGATGCGAAAGAGATAGCTGCAATAGCTACGAACATCAAAACCAATTTCTTCATTTTTCTTTGCTTTTTAAATCTGTAAAACAATCATTTGTTTATTAAAACGATGCAAAGGTAAGTATTTTTTTAATACGTTGTTCTTTTTTTTAGCTATTTTTTTTATCTCTTGTTGTAACTTTTTTGTATATTACTGAAAAACAAAGATTTACAAACTGCTAACAAAAGTTAAAGTTTCTCTGTCTACTATCAGGAGTCTTTCATGGCTGTATTTTTGTGGTTTTTGCATATGCTCCTTAACTTCTCTGATTTACCCGTTTTCCACAGTTATATATATAATAAGGTGTAACCCCTTTTGTTGCAGTTGCAGTATTTGTAAGTGTGAATAGAGACTTAAGAATGGCAGAAAAGGTATAAATATACATCAAATGTTACAAGATGAAAGAAAAATGCGAACAAAAAGTAATATTTTGTCTTGTAAACGCTACTATTTGAATAAAATGTTGTATATTTGCAAGCAGATAAAAAAGATTGTATGCGTATAAGGTGAAAACTAAGCGCAATAAGTGAATCGTTAATAACCATGTGCAAGCAAAACTGCACGCATAAAGAGAGAACAAGATGATACTGGACATTGAAATGCTGAGAAGCTTTTATGCTTCCTATTCGGAAAGTGTGAAACAGGCCAAGGCCACAATGAAACGCCCTCTCACTTACGCTGAGAAGGTGCTCTTTGCGCATCTTTACAACCCTACCGAGTTGCGACCATATAAAAGAGGTGTAGAGTATGTAGACTTCCGCCCCAATCGTGTGGCGATGCAGGATGCTACCGCACAGATGGCTCTCTTGCAGTTTATGAATGCTGGAAAAGACAAGGTGGCTGTCCCTGCATCGGTACATTGCGACCACTTGATTCGTGCTGACGTAGGAGCGCAGCAGGATCTTCCCGAAGCTTGCAAGACTAACAAGGAGGTGTACGACTTCCTGAAGTCGGTGTCACAGAAATATCATATCGGCTTCTGGGGACCGGGCGCTGGTATCATCCATCAGGTGGTGCTTGAGAACTATGCCTTCCCTGGTGGCATGATGGTGGGGACAGACTCGCATACTCCCAATGCCGGTGGTCTCGGTATGGTGGCTGTGGGTGTCGGCGGTGCTGATGCGGTCGATGTATTGACTGGTCAGCCTTGGGAGCTCAAGATGCCCCGTCTCATAGGTGTTCACCTCACAGGAAAGCTCTCTGGATGGGCTACCCCAAAAGATGTAATCCTCGAAATCCTTGGTCGCCTTACCGTGAAAGGTGGTACCAATGCCATTCTTGAATATTTCGGCGTGGGTTTAGAAGGCATTTCTACCACTGGTAAGGCGACCATCTGTAATATGGGTGCTGAGTTAGGAGCCACTTGCTCCATCTTCCCCTTCGACGGCAATGCTGATGAATATCTGCGTAAGACTGGGCGTGAGGAAATCGCTTCTCTTGCCCAGCAGAACGCTGCCGAACTGCGTGCTGACGACGAAGTGCTCGCCAACCCGTCTGCCTTCTATGACCAGATCGTGGAAATAGACCTGTCAAAGGTGGAACCCCATCTCAACGGTCCGTTTACTCCCGATGCCGCCACGCCTATCTCTCACATGAAGGCGAAGGGGCCTGCCAACGACTATCCGATGGCTGTGGAAGTAGGATTGGTGGGCAGTTGTACCAACTCTTCCTACCAGGACTTGGCTCGTGCCGCAAGTGTGGCTCGACAGGCTTACGAGAAGGGTATCCAGGTGAAGGGACAGCTCATCATCAACCCTGGTTCGGAACAGATTCGCTTTACAGCGGAGCGTGACGGAATCCTCGACGACTTCAAGAAGATTGGTGCATTGATTATGACTAACGCCTGCGGTCCTTGTATAGGACAGTGGAAGAGACATACGGATGACAACAACCGCAAGAACGCCATCGTCACTTCCTTCAACCGCAACTTCCGACGTCGTGCAGATGGCAACCCTAATACATATGCCTTCATCGGTAGCCCTGAACTGACAGTGGCATTGACTATCGCCGGGCGTCTGGATTTCAATCCTGCTACTGATACCCTCACTGATAAGGACGGCAACAGCGTAAAACTGGATGCGCCAACAGGCTTCACCTTCCCTCCCAAGGGATTTGCTGTGGAGGATAAGGGCTTCATCGCACCAAGTGAGGAGAATGCCAACGTGGAGGTGGTCATCGCTGCAGACAGCAACCGACTGCAGAAACTCGCACCGTTTGCACCATGGGATGGCAACGACTTGGTGGACATGCCTCTCCTCATCAAGACAGAGGGAAAGTGTACTACCGACCATATCTCGATGGCTGGACCGTGGCTGAAGTTCCGCGGTCATCTGCAGAATATTTCCGACAACCTTCTCATGGGTGCCGTGAATGCTTTCAATGGTGAGAGCAACAAGGTGAAAAACCAACTCACGGGAGAATATGTCGAGGTGTCTACTGCTGCCAAGGCATACAAGGCGCAGAATATCAGCAGCATCGTGGTGGCTGAGGACAACTATGGAGAAGGCTCGTCACGTGAGCACGCTGCCATGGAACCGCGCTTCCTCAACGTGAAGGTGATTCTCGCCAAGAGCTTTGCACGTATCCATGAGACCAACCTCAAGAAGCAGGGAATGCTCGCTCTTACATTCTGTAATAAGGACGATTATAACAAGGTGCAGGAAGACGACCGCATCTCTCTCTCTGGTCTCAAGGAGTTTGCTCCTGGTTCTAAACTCATCGTTACCCTGAAGCATAAGGATGGCTCGGAGGATAGTTTCGAGGTGGACCATACCTATAATGATACGCAGATAGCATGGTTTAAGGCTGGAAGTGCCTTGAATTTTGCTGCGCAGAAATAAAATTAGAGGAGTAGAGAAAGTTAAGGAGTTAAAGAAGTTATGAATGCTTCTTTGGCTTGACATGGAAGTCAATGCTGATGTCTTGACTCCTTAACTTCATAGACTCCTTCACTCCAAAAATAGAAAAATATGAACAAGGAATATCTGATATACAAACTGAGCGACGAGGTAAAGAATTCATGCAAGATAGACAAGGAGGCTTTCAAGAAGTACAATGTGAAGAGAGGTCTCCGCAACGAAGACGGTTCGGGTGTTCTCGTGGGACTTACCAATATCGGTAATGTCGTGGGGTACGAGCGCGATGAACAGGGAAAACTTCAGCCTACGGAAGGAAAACTCTACTATCGTGGTTATGAATTGGATGACCTTGTGTCTCCATTGCTGAAGGAGAAACGCTTCGGCTTTGAGGAGGTGGCGTTCCTGTTGCTTTCCGGACAGTTGCCCGACAAGGAAGAACTGGCTGCTTTCAAGGAACTCATCATCGACAACATGCCGCTCGACCATCGTACGATTACGCATATCATCGAACTGGAAGGTAGTAACATCATGAACATCCTTGCACGTTGTGTATTGGAGATGTACACCTTCGACCCCAATCCGGATGATATTAGTCGTGACAACCTTATGAGGCAGGGCATAGAACTGATAGCCAAGTTCCCAACGATCATTGCCTATGCCTATAATATCTACCGCCATTCTGTGCAAGGTAGAAGTCTTCATATTCGCCACCCGAGAGAAAAACTCGGTATAGCTGAGAACTTCCTCTACATGATGAAGCATGAAAACTATTCCGAGCTTGATGCGCGTATGCTCGACCTGCTGCTTATCATCCAGGCGGAGCATGGCGGTGGTAATAACTCTACCTTCACCGTGCGTGTCACTTCTTCTTCTCGCACGGATACCTATAGCTCCATCGCTGCGGGCATCGGTAGTCTGAAAGGTCCCCTTCACGGTGGTGCCAATATCAAGGTCATCAATATGTTCCATCATTTGAAAGAACAGATCAAGGATTGGAAAAACGTGGAAGAACTTGATGTTTATCTCAACCGTATGCTCTGCAAAGAGGCGTATGACAAAACAGGACTGATTTACGGTATAGGTCATGCGGTGTATACGCTGAGCGACCCCCGTGCCGTGGAACTGAAGAAACTTGCTGGTGAACTGGCAAAGGAAAAGGGTAGGGAAGACGAATACGAATTCCTGAAACTCATAGAACAGGAAGGCATCAAGTGTCTGCAGGCTCATCGTGGAGGCAGCAAACCGGCATGTGCCAACCTCGATTTCTACAGCGGATTTATCTATGAGATGATAGGGTTGCCACAGGAGATCTATACGCCTATCTTTGCCATGGCGCGTATAGTAGGCTGGACAGCTCATCGCATCGAGGAACTCAATTTCGATGGTCGTCGCATCATACGTCCTGCCTACAAGAATATTCTTGGCGAGAGGGAGTATCTGAACATGGACGAAAGATAAGACAGCGGTATGAAACATTCTCATGGTATCAAAAGACGGGTAAGCATTGCGGTTGTCATGCTTGCCCTGTTTGCTTTCTCTGCTCAGGCACAGAGCAGTCAAGACTTGCGTGACTCGCTTGCAAGGGCAACCGAGCAGTTGGCTTATGCGCCGGACAGTATAGACCTTCGGTTGAAAAAGGTTGCTTGGAACATACAGTTGGAGCAATGGGCGTATGCGAAAGACGACCTCGACAAGGTTCTTTTCCTCAACAATACGAATATTGCAGGACTCTTTTATCGGGCTTTTGTCAATGAGAAAATGAACCGCTATAATTTCGCACGCCTTGACTACCAGAATCTTCTTGTCTTGGTGCCTGGTAACTTTCAGGCGCAGTTAGGATTGGCGTTGCTCAACCAGAAGGATAAGCACTATACAGAAGCCTATGATGGCATCAACAGTTTGATAGAACAGTTCCCTGACAGTGCTATGGCTTATGCTGCACGCGGTGGTATGGAAAAGGAACGCAATATGCTGGAATTGGCTGAGTATGACTATGCCAAGGCGATGGCGCTCGATTCTGCGTCACAGGATTATGTCATCAATCATCTCGACATACTCATTACCTTGGGAAGAAAGTCGGAGGCATACAAAGACCTCGACCGCTTGTTGGCTATGGGTGTCAAGTCAGGACAGTTGCAGGATTTCTATGCTCGGTTGAGGAAAAAGAAATAGGTAATTCTTGCATAGCTTTTGATATTCCATCTTGGTTACGGAGGCTAAATGACTTGTTTGCGAGGGGTAAATAACTTGGTTAGGAAAGGTAAGTGACTTGGTTATGAAGGGTAAATGACTTAGTTGCGATTCGAAACAGGCTTAGTTACGCTTTCTGTCACTAATTTTTCTATTTCCTCTATAGACAGTCCTGTGGCTGCGACAATAGTCTCCATGGGAACATGAAGCGAGAGCAGGTTTTTGGCGATTTCTACAGCCTTTTGCGCCTCACCTTTCTGCTGTCCTTGCTGCAAGCCCTCCTGTAGTCCTTTCTGCAAACCTTTCTGCAGCCCCTCCTGCAATCCCTCTTGCTTGCCGTCATCATAACTTGTCTCTAAGGTGTATTTCTGATAGATCAAGTTGTCCATGTGCTGTTTGTAGGCATTTTTCTCCTCATCGGATAGTTTGTCGAAAGCCAAG
>CAVCDC010000021.1:0-33183 GCA_963600865.1 Firmicutes bacterium CAG:103 | reverse complement strand
GGGCGACAGGATTCGAACCTGCGACCACCTGGTCCCAAACCAGGAGCGCTACCGGGCTGCGCTACACCCCGCTCTCTTATGCACACCGAAACACCGCCATTTGGGTGGTATTCCCGAATTGCGGTGCAAAGGTATAACTTATTTTCGACACCACCAAACTTTTCTACGACTTTTTCCCGTCTACTACGCAAAAAAGGCAAATAGCAAGTGGTATCTTTCCCTATACAGGAATCTCCGTTCCGCTGTCTGGAATGTACATTCGCAAGTACGGAACGGAGATTTCAACTCTTTTTAGCGGCTCATGAGATAAGCCTTGAAGGCATCAAAGTCTTTTGTCATAGCGACACTCTGCTTCTCGCCCTTCATGAACTCGGCAAGGCGTGTGGGTATCTCGATATCCGTTCCTAAGATGCTGTCCACCTTCTCCTTGAACTTAGCCGGATGGGCGGTCTCCAAGAAGACACCGACCTCACCGGGCTCCAACTGTTCCTTCAAGGCACGATAACCGCAGGCACCATGGGGGTCAAGCACATATTTTGTCTCACCATAGCATTGCTTCATAGTCTCGGCTATCTGCTCATCCTTATATGTGGCACCGCTGATGTAGGCAACTATGTCATCATGACTACCCTTGTAGAGGTCATAGATACGGGCGAAGTTGCTCGGGTCGCCCACGTCCATGGCGTTGGCGATGGTCTGCTTACTGGGCTGAGGGTTGTACTCGCCTGTCTGCAAGTACTGGTAGAAGATATCATTGGCGTTATTGGCTGCGATAAAGCGGTGGATGGGCAGTCCCATCTCATGGCCGAAGAGTCCGGCGGTGATATTACCGAAGTTACCGCTTGGCACGCAGATGACAAGTTTGTCGGCAAGTCCCTTCTCCTTCATGCGGGCATAGGCGTTGAAATAGTAGAATGCCTGGGGCAGGAAGCGGGCGACATTGATGGAGTTGGCTGAGGTGAGTTTCATGTGCTTGTTGAGTTCCTCATCCATGAACGCCGACTTTACGAGTGCCTGGCAATCATCGAACACACCATCCACCTCAAGGGCTGTGATATTCTTGCCGAGGGTAGTAAACTGACTCTCCTGTATCTTGCTCACCTTGCCTTTGGGATAGAGCACATACACATGGATACCGTCCACACCGAGGAAACCGTTGGCGACGGCAGAGCCTGTGTCGCCCGAGGTTGCAACGAGCACGTTCACTTCCTCTTTACCCTCCTGTCGAACAAAGTATTGTAGCAGACGAGCCATGAAGCGTGCACCTACATCCTTGAAGGCGAGTGTGGGGCCATGAAAGAGTTCCAGTGAGTAGATGTTAGGCTCTACCTCTACCACAGGGCAGTCGAAGGCGAGTGTGTCGTAGACTATCTTCTTCAGCGACTCCGCATCCACGTCCTCGCCAAAGAAGGCATCTGCCACCTTATAGGCTATTTCCTGGAAGCTCAACTTCTCTATGTTGTCAAAGAAGTCTGCTGGCAACTTCTTGATGATTTCGGGCATATAGAGACCACGGTCTTCTGCCAAGCCCTTGACTACCGCCTTATGCAGGTCGGCGATGGGCGCTTTTTTATTTGTAGAATAGTATTTCATAATTATTTTAGTGAAGAGTGAAGAACGAAGAGTGAAGAAACATCGTTCGACGTGCGAAGCGAAAGTCAATCCTCTTGTCCTTCGGGTTAAACTTTTTTGTTACTCAATCCCCATGAATGTATTCATGAACTCCTGTAGTTGCAGGAGTCCGTAACTGCCTTGCACACAACTCACCTCGTCGTACTGCTCCACGCCATCTGGCTCGATGCCGGGATAGTAGATGATGAACGGCACAGGCTCCTTTACATGGGTGCGTATCTCCACAGGTGTAGGGTGATCGGGAAGTACTGCGATACATACAGGTTCATCCCACTTTGACACCTCGTCGAAGACGGGTTTGATGAGACGTTGATCCAGATTCTCTATGGTCTTGAGCTTCAGTTCCAAGTTACCGTCGTGGCCAGCCTCGTCACTTGCTTCTACGTGGACATAGACAAAATCGTCACCGTCCTTCAGTGCTTGGATAGCAGCCTGTGCCTTTCCTTCGTAGTTGGTATCGGCAAGTCCGGTAGCCCCCTCCACGATGATGTTTCTCAGTCCTGCATAGTGCCCGATACCCCTGATGAGGTCAACAGCGGAGATAACGGAGCCTCGCTTTATCTGTGAGTACATCTGAGAAAGAGTAAGCATATGGGGGCGATAGCCGCCTCCCCAAGGCCAGATGATATTCGCCATGCGTTCTCCACGCTCCTTGCGAGCCACATTGAAGGGATGGCTCTCCAAAATCTCCTGGCTCTTTAGTATCAACTCGTTCAAGAGGTCGGCAGTCTGCTGGGCACTCATGCGGTATTCATCACTCTGCGGGTCGATGGCATTTCCGTTGCTGTCCTTGTCATGTGCAGCAAGCAAGGCCGCCTCCACACCTTCCATTGGTTTCACCAAGAGCGGCTTCCACTGCTCATTGGGATGGTCGTGCGGCGGAGCACAATCCACATACTTGTTGCCGCCTTTGACAATCAGCAGATGACGATACTGTATACCTGTTATAAACTTTACGATGCCTGGATATTGACTTGCCAGTTTCTCGTTGAGATAACCGATGAGCACGTCAGCATCCTGAGTTTCAAGGTTGCCTCCGTTGTGTGTGATGATACGACCGTCCTGTACATTGATGATATTACAGCGCAGTGCGAAGTCATTGGGACTCATCTCGTAGCCTATGCTCGCCGCCTCCAAGGGTCCGCGTCCCTCGTACACCTCGTTCTGGTCATATCCCATGATGGCACTATTTGCCACCTCCGAACCTGGCAAGAAACCATCGGGAACAGTAATGAGACGTCCCGTTCTACCCTTCTTAGCAAGCATGTCCATATAGGGTTTCTTGGCATACTGCAGCAGCGTCTTTCCTCCCAATCGCTCCACAGGGTGGTCAGCCATTCCATCGCCAAGGATAATTATATGCTTCATATTAAGTCAACATTAAATGATTATATGTTTGCGATGCTCATGATGTTGGCAAAGACACCGGCAGCCGTCACACTGGCACCGGCTCCATAGCCTTGTATCATCATGGGGTATTCCTTGTAGCGTTCGGTGGTAAGCAGCACGATGTTGTTACTGCCCTCAAGATTGTAGAACGGATGTTCGGGACCCACAGCCTGCAGACCTACGCTTGTCTTGCCGTCTTGCAGTTTGGCTACGAAGCGCCAGCGTTTGTGTTCCACATCGAGTGCCTTCCGCTTTGCCTCGAAGTCACTGTCCAGATCAGGCAGTCTCTTCCAGAAGTCTTCTATACTGCCCTGGAAATAGTCGTCTGGCACAAAGAGGTTTTTCTCCACGTCTTCCTGTTCTACGCGATAGCCAGCCTCTCGCGAGAGGATGACAAGTTTGCGCACCACATCCATACCGCTGAGGTCTATGCGTGGGTCGGGTTCGCTATAGCCTTTCTCCTTGGCAAGACGCACGGTCTCCGAGAACGGCACCACACTGGAGATGGCGTTGAAAATAAAGTTGAGCGTTCCCGAAAGGACAGCCTCTATCTTCAGTATCTTGTCACCAGAGTTGCGCAGGTCGTTGATGGTTCCTATGATGGGAAGTCCAGCTCCTACGTTGGTCTCAAATCTGAACACCACGCCACGCTGTATCGCAGTGCGTTTCAGACGGATATAGTCTTCATATTTTCCAGACGCAGCCACCTTGTTGGCGGCTATCACGCTGATGTTGTGCTCCAAGAAAGTCTGATAGAGTGCTGCCACATCCCGGCTCGCCGTACAGTCAACGAATACACTGTTGAAGATGTTCATGCCAAGGATGGTTTCCTTCAGGCTCTCATTGGTGCTCGGCTCTGCGGCATCGAGTTGTTCCTTATAGGTATCCAAATCTATGCCGTCACGGTCGTAGATGGCTGCGTGCGAGGTGGCGATACCCACCACGTTGAGTTTCAGTTTATTGCGTTCCTTCAGTTCTTTTGTCTGACTCTTGATTTGCTCAATGAGTTTTCCGCCCACAGTGCCCACACCACAAACAAAGAGGTTGAGCACCTTGTATTCGGAAAGGAAGAAACTGTCATGCAGTACGTTGAGCGACTTTCTGAGGTAATCGCTCTTCACCACGAAGGAAATATTAGTCTCCGATGCGCCTTGCGCACAGGCGATAACAGAGACACCGCTGCGACCGAGCGTACCGAAGAGTTTACCGGCAATACCTGCCGCATGCTTCATATTCTCGCCCACGATGGCTATGGTGGCAAGTCCCTTCTCTGCGTGCATGGGGAACATGGCACCGTCGGCTATCTCATTGCAGAACTCTTCGTTCAGCACTCTTACAGCCTCGTCAGCATCCCGTTCCTGCACACCGATGGAGGTGGAGTTCTCTGAAGATGCCTGTGATACCATGAAGACAGAGATGCCCTCGTTGGCAAGGGCGGTGAAGATACGGCGGTTCACACCGATGACACCCACCATGGAGAGACCTGTGACGGTGATAAGCGCAGTACCGTTGATGGAGGAGATACCCTTGATGGGTTTCTGGTCGCTGTCTATTTTATTTTTAATGATGGTTCCGGGAGCATCAGGATTAAAGGTGTTCTTTACCTTGATAGGGATATTCTTGATGCAGACGGGGTATATGGTTGGAGGATAGATGACCTTTGCACCAAAGTTGCAAAGTTCCATCGCCTCAATATAACTCAGTTCGTTGATGGTGTAAGCCGACTTGATGACTCGTGGGTCAGCAGTCATGAAGCCGTCTACATCGGTCCATATTTCAAGCACTTCGGCATCGAGTGCCGCTGCAATGATGGCTGCCGTGTAGTCGCTGCCGCCTCGTCCTAAGTTGGTGGTACGTTCCGTGTTCTTGTCACGACTGATGAAACCAGGCACAAGCGAGATACGGGGCAGTTCGGCAAATGTCTCCTTCACCAGTTTGTTGGTAAGTTCGCTGTCAAGGGTGTGCTTGCCTTTGCCGTGCAGGCGCTCGGTCTTAATGAAGTCACGAGAGTCAAACCACTTGGCACCTCTGATAAGCGTGGCTACAATCTTAGACGAGAGCCGTTCGCCGTAGCTCACGATGGCATCCTGAGTTTTTTCGCTGATATCGTGGATGAGGTATACACCGAAATAGATGCTCCTCAACTGTTCGAAGAGGGCATCGACCGATTTGAACAAGTTTTCTCTGTCTGTGGTGTCGGTGATGATGGTGTCAATCATCTTGTGGTGGCGATCTACCATGGCGTCGAATTCGACTCTCCACTGGTCATCGCCCTTCAGCGCAAGTTGCGAGGTCTGCAAAAGTTTGTCCGTGATACCGCCAAGGGCGCTCACTACTACTACTACACTTTGCTTCTTTGCCTCGTTTTCTACAATGTGTTTCAGGCTCAGAATGCTCTTTACGGAACCAACAGATGTTCCGCCGAATTTTAATACTTTCATATTCTTTTATGGTTTGGTAATGCTCTGCCTCCCCCGATACGACCGGGGCCGAAGCAAAACTTGGCGGCAAAAGTACGAAAATTCTTATAAACAGCCAAAAGAATACGCAAAAAAGTAACAATCTGTCGGAGCAAGAAATGTTACGATGCTCTCTTTCTGTCGTTTCAGAAAGCAGAAAAGAAGCAGAACGACAAACAAGAATACTGAACAGAGCAGAATACAAAGCACAAAATACAGAGCACAAAATACAGAAAACAGAAAAAGCCGCTGGGCAAAAACTGCTCAACGGCTTTATATCTTAAAATGTCTATAGGAACTGTGCGTTGAAATCCACACGTCCTACGCATTTTATACTTCCCTATTTACTTTACCTTGTCTACAATAGCCTTGAATGCTTCAGGGTTGTTGACAGCGAGGTCAGCGAGCACCTTACGGTTGATCTCGATACCTGCCTTGTGCAGAGCACCCATCAACTGGCTGTAGCTCAAGCCCTCGATGCGGGCAGCAGCGTTGATACGCTGAATCCACAATGCGCGGAAGTTGCGCTTCTTGTTACGACGGTCACGATAAGCGTAGGTAAGACCCTTCTCCCAAGTGTTCTTAGCTACTGTCCATACATTCTTGCGAGCTCCATAGTAACCCTTAGTGAGCTTCAAGATTTTTGTTCTCTTTGCTTTTGATGCAACGTGATTTACTGATCTTGGCATAATTTTCTTTCTTTAAAAGTTCGACTAAAAAGTTTATAAATTAACGGAGGCAGAGCAAGTCACGAACCTGCTTCAAGTTTGAACGGTCTACGAGAGTCTCACCAAGGAGGTTTCTCTTCTGCTTCTTTGTCTTCTTAGTCAAGATGTGACTGTGATAAGCGTGATGACGCTTGATCTTACCTGTACCGGTGAAACGGAATCTCTTCTTTGCGCCGGAATTAGTCTTTACTTTTGGCATTTTTACTTTTAATTTTAAATTGTTGTTTATTTAACGGGTGGCAACGCATATACCAGGGCGTTACGCACCTCTTCTTTTCTTTAGTCTTCGCTCTTCTCTGCAAGTTGCTTCAGAGCCTCGCCACCTTTGGCATTGGCAAGGAGACCGTTCATCTCGGCTTTTGCCTCACGCTCAGCAGTCTCGGCAGCCTTGGCCTCAGCCTCACGCTTCTCGCGGTCTACCTTCTGCTGGCTCTTCTTGGCCACGCCCACTTTTTTGGGACTCATGTAGAGGAACATCTTCTTACCTTCCAGACGCGGCATCTGCTCTACCTTACCATACTCCTCAAGGTCGTTGGCAAAACGGAGAAGGAGAACCTCACCCTGCTCCTTGAAAAGGATGCTACGGCCACGGAAGAACACATAAGCGCGCACCTTGTTGCCATCGTTAAGGAACTCCTGGGCATGCTTGAGCTTGAACTGGTAGTCGTGCTCATCGGTCTGCGGTCCGAAACGAATCTCCTTCGTCTCCACCTTGACCTGCTTCTGCTTCATCTCCTTGGCATGTTTCTTCTGCTGGTAGAGGAACTTGGAATAGTCAACAATGCGGCAAACGGGTGGCTGAGCATTAGGGGAAATCTCCACGAGATCCACTCCCTGTTGGCGTGCCAAATCCAAAGCTTTGCGTGTAGGCATCACTTCAGCTCCGCCGTCGCTAACAACTCTCACTTCACGTACGCGTATCTGTTCGTTTACGCGGTACTGATTCTTCATTTTGTCATTCTTCATTAACTATTCTGCGTGTCTGTTTTTGTTAAACGGCTGCAAAATTACGATTTTTATCATAAACTGCCAAATTTTCAAAGTGTTATTTTCACTTTTCCCGCATTTTTATTTGATTGTCATACAGAACATAGACGGAAAACGACCGTTTTTTTACCCGTATGACAAAAATCTCCCGCAGGTTTCGTGATTCTCGTTGTGACACAAGTGTTCAACTTAAATCATGAAATCTGCGGGAGAGACTGTTATATCATCCGCCTGGGACTTATTCCTCGGCAGCCTTCAACTGTCCGGCTACCTCTTCGTTGATGCGCTTTGCAAACTCTTCCATTGACATGGTAGCCTGCTCGCCACCACCCTGCTTGCGCATAGAGACCAAGCCTTCCTCTGACTCTTTCTCACCGACGATAACCATATAGGGCACACGCTTCAACTCGTTGTCGCGTATCTTGCGTCCTATTTTCTCGTTACGGTCGTCTATCAAGGCACGCACACCCTGCTTGTCAAGGTACTGGCGCACCTTGCGGGCATAGTCGTTGTACTTCTCCGAGATAGGAAGGATAGCCACCTGGTCTGGTGTCAACCACAATGGGAAGTGACCGGCGGTATGCTCTATCAGCACGGCCGTGAAGCGCTCCAGTGAACCGAATGGTGCACGGTGAATCATAACTGGGGTCTTCTTGGTATTGTCCTCGGCTGTATATTCCAGTTTGAAACGCTCGGGCAAGTTGTAGTCCACCTGAATGGTACCCAACTGCCAGCGGCGACCGATGGCATCCTTGACCATGAAGTCGAGCTTAGGACCATAGAAAGCGGCCTCGCCTACTTCCTCACGGGTCTCCAATCCCTTCTCCTTACATGCCTCACGGATGGCGTTCTCGCTCTCTGCCCAAATCTCCTCCGAGCCGATATACTTCTCGGTATCCTTAGGATCGTGCAGGGAAATCTGTGCCTCATAGTTCTCGAAGCCGAAGATCTTGAACACTTTCAGGATAACATCGATGACGTTCTCAAACTCAGCCTTCACCTGATCCTGACGAACGAAGATATGAGCATCATCCTGAGTAAAGGTACGTACGCGTGTGAGTCCGTGCAGCTCACCGCTCTTCTCGTAGCGGAACACTGTTCCAAACTCTCCGATGCGCAAAGGCAGGTCCTTGTATGAACGTGGTTTGCGAGCGTATACCTCACAGTGGTGAGGACAGTTCATAGGCTTCAGCATGTACTCCTCGTCCTCCTCTGGTGTATGGATGGGTTGGAAAGCATCCTTGCCATAGTGGGCATAGTGACCGGAAGTGACGTAGAGGCTCTTGCCACCAATACCCGGAGTGATGACCTCCTGGTAGTTGTAAGGTTTCTGCAAACCACGGAGCAAGTCCTGAAGGCGCAGACGGAGTTGTGTACCCTTAGGCAACCAGATGGGAAGTCCCTTGCCTACACGGTCGGAGAACATGAAGAGTTCCATCTCCTTGCCTATCTTGCGGTGGTCGCGCTTCTTAGCCTCCTCAAGCATTACCAAGTACTCGTCGAGCATCTTCTTCTTGGGGAAGGAGATACCATAGATACGAGTCATCTGCTCACGCTTGGCATCACCACGCCAGAAGGCACCAGCAACACTCGTAATCTTCACAGCCTTGATAAGACCTGTGTTCATCAAGTGAGGACCACGGCAGAGGTCTGTGAAATTGCCTTGTGTGTATGTTGTGATAGTACCGTCTTCCAAGTCTTGCTCGATGTGCTCGCACTTGTAGTTCTGACCGTCGGCCTTGAACTCAGCGAGAGCGTCGGCCTTGGCAACCTCCTTGCGCACAACAGGCTCGTTCTTCTTGGCAAGTTCCATCATCTTTGCCTCTATCTTGGCAAAGTCATTCTCAGAGATGACCTGACCGGGAGCAGGCATGACATCATAGAAGAAGCCGCTCTCCACAGCAGGACCAAAACCAAACTGGATACCGGGATACAGTTCCTGGAGTGCCTCGGCAAGCAAGTGGGCAGACGTATGCCAGAAGGTATGCTTGCCCTGTTCATCCTCAAACTTGTAGAGTTCGACACTCGCATCACTGTTGATGGGGCGGTTCAACTCCACTGTCTCACCATTTACACCGCAAGATACAACGTTGCGGGCGAGAGCCGGTGAGATACTCTCGGCGATTTCAAAACCAGTAACGCCCTGTTCGTATTCACGGACAGACCCGTCAGGGAATGTGATTTTTACCATAACAACTTAGTATTTTTTATAAATCGGTTGCAAAAGTAACACTTCTTTTCCGAACTACGCAACTTTTCTCCATTTATTTTCACCTTTTTCTTTTAGGCACTCTTTTCTTGGAAATACGGAAGGAAATATGTACCTTTGCAGCCTATCAAACATACAACGACTATATGGACAAGGAAACCAACAGCTATCAAGCCATTGCGACATTCGTCAAGGGATTCTTCGAAGCATACGCACGAGGTGTCGCTGAAACCAATGGGATAGACACCAACGAGGAGAACCGCAGCAAGGTGAAACATGTCATGTTAGAGCACTACGAAGAGATCAGCAAGCACTTCTTCGACATTGTCCTTCCCGGACTCATGCGTCTCAACTACAACACGATGGAAGAGGCACAAGGACAAATGGAGAAAGACTTCATGGAGGCGAAGGCACAAGACGCCCAATTCACCCCTGGCATAAACGACTACCTGCGCACTGCCTGCCGTCACAGCGAACTCTACGAAGCGCTCGTCACTGAATACAAATACAACTTCACGTGGCTTCTGCAGGGCAACATCACCGCCATCGGCAAGAACTGCGACAACTATACGCACGGCACCCTCACCAGTTGCACCAACGCTCCCATGGGTGTCCACCTCCTCACGCGCATCGTGGTGAAGGCATATGCCGCCGGACTGAAGAGCAAGGAGGGCGACAAGCACTGTTCCCCCAACATGTCGACCATCTTGGCATTGCTGCTCCACTACTCCAGTTACCTGCTTAGCGACCGTGCGGTAGACTACACCTCGACGGAAGACCCCATAGAACTATTCCATCAAGTGTGCCTCAACGACCAGAATACGGTCAACGCCCTCTTCAACACGTTGGAGGACACCATGAAGGAACTCGCTGGAGAGTAGTCATCACCTACCCTACGACGGTGCTCTGTTATTTTTTACAGTCACTTGTTTGGCAGTAAGAGAACTTTTCACTACCTTTGCAGCCAACAAAGAAGACGTTGTAAAGCAAAAATCCATTATATGGCAACACCCAAGATACTCATCATCTACACAGGAGGTACCATCGGCATGGGCAAAGACCCTGTCACAGGAACCTTAGAGCCGCTCGACTTTACTCACTTAGTGTCTTCCATGCCCGAGTTCAAACTCATACAGGCTGACATCGACGTGAGGAAGTTCGACCCGCCTATCGACTCCAGCGACATGGACCCTATGAGATGGGCTGAGTTAGTGGGCATCATTGCCAACAACTACAATGACTACGACGGTTTCGTCATCCTGCATGGCACCGACACCATGGCATACACTGCCTCGGCACTGTCGTTCATGCTCGAAAACCTTACCAAGCCTGTCATCCTCACGGGTAGTCAGTTGCCCATCGGAGAACTGCGTACTGACGGCAAGGAGAACATGATGACAGCCATCGAGATTGCCTCCATGAAGAACGAGGACGGCAACCCCATCGTGCCAGAGGTGTGCATCTTCTTCAACGGAAAACTGATACGCGGCAACCGCGCCATCAAGGTGAACGCTGAAGGATTCCATGCTTTCGAGTCATACAACCATCCCCACCTCTGCGATGTGGGCATCAACTTCCAGTTTCATACCCACCACATCCTTGCGCCCGACTACAGCAAGCCGATGGTGCCGCATCTCAAACTGGACCCCAACGTCATCGTGTTCAGCCTCTTCCCTGGCATCCAGGACACCATCGTGCGCCACATCTTGGAGTCACCCTCGCTTAGGGGCATCGTCATGCGTACCTTCGGCTCGGGCAATGCACCACAGTCGCCGTGGATTATGCGCCTGCTTGACGCTGCGGCTCACCGGGGTGTCAACATCATCAACATCACGCAGTGCCTTACGGGCAGTGTGGAGATGGAACGCTACGGAGCAGGATTCCATCTGAAGCTCGCCCATGTCATCAGCGGTAGAGACTGTACGGTGGAAGCCGCCGTCACCAAACTGATGTACCTGCAGGGGCGATACGAAGACAACAACAAGGTAAGGGAAAAGCTGCAGATGTCGCTCGCTGGGGAAATCACCCTGTAGCAGAGAACATCCGTGACACATCTCCCGACAGGACAAAACCATATACCTATTATATAATGTATAGACACCTATTGCTCATATTGACCATCATGTTTGCCATGCTCTTCGGAAGTCAGGGCAAGGCAGCTGCGTCCCCACAGCATAGGGACAGGTTGGAAGCCATTGAGCAGCACCAACCAGAGCAACAGGCTGTACTTACAGACAACACGAATATTTACCGCATATGCTGCGACCGCCACCAGCGGTTGTTGCCAAGCAGTAACACCCCCAACTGGCAGTCGACATCCAAACTGCCTTACAAGACCAAGTTTTACCAGTTACTCCTCAACACCTTCCGTGGACAGGAGCGACAAGAGTCTGCCCCTCTCCACTTTGATGTCGCCGGCAAATATTACGTCATCTGTCTGCGGCATCTTATTTGCTGACGCTGTTTTTTCAGTTTTTACTCCGTGACCGTTGAGTTACCCAACCGTTATGCTTCCCCTGAAGAGCGCAATGCGTTCCTGAAGAGGAAACAAGTTGTGTCATCGGGGATAGCACTGACATGATTCACAAGAAGAAGGAAACGGAACCTATTTGCCGTTTCGCTACAAAAGAAACTCAAAAAACAGATTATTATATATACATATTACATACCATTTATATATTATGGCAAGTATCAATCACCTGGAGATGTGCGACAAAGTAAAGGCACTCCCACAGATAAAAATAAAGAAAACCATGTTCGGACTTTCAAGCAAAGTCGTTTACACCCCTACTGGCAGCACTGTCAGAATCAAGCAGCAGGAATACAATGCCGACGATGGCGCCAAGTTGTTGCAGATACTGAAGGCTGACGAGAGCGACGTTGCTGGTCTGCTTGCGAAAGCAGACATCAAGTCAAGTGCGATAGGCAACATGCGACTGGAGGCATGCCTCTCCGACGACAAGCAGTTTGCAGCGGTTCAACTGCTTCGCTTCGCCGACTTCAACTACCAGCCTTACAGTGACGTTGCCGTCTACGAAGGCAAAACGGCAGAAGCCATAACACAACTGTTCGCATAAGCAGTAACACAAATAAAAGGCGTGGCACTCTCTTGAAAGATGAGCGTCACGCCTTTTTTCTTTTCGAAACGTATTCTAACAGACTTAAAACAGTCTTCTAATACGCTTAAAACTATCTTTTAGCAAGCTAAAAACTATCTCCTAATACGCTTCTAATACCACTGCACGGCATTAGAATATCCACTGCGCTTGTCATACTTCAGGGCATCGGTAAGCGTTGCCGCATTACATCTGAACGTGAAGTTGTAGCTGGTATATGGAGCAAGCACCACAGAGCAGCTCATATTGAAGCAGTGGAGGTCACGCTGCAGACTTGCCGTAGTCATACTCAAAGCCTTGTTCTCGAAATCGTATCCAGAAGAGAAGCTGATGTTCCATCCGTCACTGATACGAACGTTACCGCTGAAGTTGAGTGTCTGCGTAAACCTGTATGGATAGCGCATGGAACTATAGTTGAACTTCTCCTTGCGCGTGTCTTCCCTCATGGTGATACCGTAACCGATGGAGAGCGACCAGGGCATGTTGAACATCATGTATCCGTCGTCGTCGGTCTTAGCCTTACCGCCCTTCTTGGCACCATGCTTACCCTTCTCCATGTCGTCGTCCACATTGCTCTCTACATCTGTGTCCACGCCGTCATCATCCTTGTTGTTGCCCTTCTTGTTCTTGTCGTCGTCAGAGTCGTCACCTCCTCCGAAGAGTTTGCGCAACTTTTCCGGGTTCAGCGTAAAGGCGAAGTTCTGTGACATACCCTGGAAGCGTCCGAAACGACCGCGGCTCCATTCTGTATGGTTGCCGACATAAGGATTTCCCGACTCGTCAAGGTCGTAGGCATAAGTGGCAAAGACGGCATTCATCTGGAAAGTATAGCTCTTCCACCACTTCAGTCGGAGCGTAATGTTCATATCGCTCCATGGCTTCGTCTTGGCAGCCAAGTTGTAGCTCATGTTGATGTTGAAAGCGTCTATCAGACTTATCTTCTTGAATCCCGTGGAGTCCTTGTCACTTTTCACCTTCATCTCCAGGTTGTTGCCCAAGGAGAAGGATACTGTTCCCGACTTACCGCCCGACGGATAACTGAAGAGCGAACCGTCGTAGGGCGAATAGCTCACGAGCGACACGTTGCCGTTGGCATCCGTCTTCTGGTAGGTATCCAAATACCCATAGCGCGAAGCCCTGAAGTCAGGGGCATAGCTGAAGGTCACACTGGGCTTGAAGACGTGGCGTATCGCCTGTATCTTGTCACCGAAGATCTTGCGGTTGGGCACCCAGAAACCATATACCGTCGTCTGCATACCCAAGCTCAGGTTCCAGTTATAGACATTGTAGAAGCCGTATGTCGTGTCGCGTACCTCCGTCTGTTTCACCTCGTCCCACGATTTCTTCACCTTGTTGGTGTACATGCGGTCCTTGAACGTGAAACTCGGTGTGACATTGATGTACTTGAAGAGTGTGAAGTCAGCCTGTATAGGGATATTGTGTTCCCATCCGTTTCTCCAGTCCTTGATGAGGTTACTCTTGAGGAACTTGTCCTCCTTTGTCGAAATGGAGTTGCTGATATGTCCGGTGTAGGTCATGGAAATCTTCTCATACCATCGCTGCTCACCTACGGAATTCTTCCTTCTGAAGGGATAGAACTTCGAGACATTGATGTTGAGGTCAGGCAGTGTCACGGCGATGGAAGAGTCGCGCATGTTCTGCGAGAGGTTGGTGGTGGCGGTAAGCGTCAGTCCCAAACTTGAGAATCCCGTGCTCCAGTTTACCGAAGAGGTACGCGTACTCTGCGTCATGGTCTGCGGGTTGTAGAGCGAGTTGAGGTTGTTGCGCTCATAACTCGTCGTGGCAAAGTTGACACTTGCCGAAAGCGAACTGTAGGGGTTTGCCTTGGAGTCCTGTCTGTGGCTCCACTGCACCTTGAAGCTCTCCTGCTTGGCATAGTCGGGCATGCCCTTCTCTCCCGTCTTCGTGTCCTGATAACTGAAGTAGAAACTGCCCGAGTAACGGTAGCGTTTGCGGTAGTTGCTGGCAGCCGACAATCCCCAAGAGCCCTTGGTATACACCTCGCCGAGGAGTTTGAGGTCCCACTTGTCGTTGATGGCGAAATAATATCCACCGTCTCTCAGATAGAATCCACGGTCGCTCTCATCGCCATAGGTAGGCATGATGAAACCGCTGGAATAGCTCTTGGTGAAGGGGAAGAAGCCATAGGGAATGGCGAGAGGCATCGGCACGTCACACACCACGAGGTATGCGGGTCCGAAGACCACATCCTTTCCCGGGCGCACCTTGGCACGCGAGAGGGCGATATAGAAGTCGGGGTGTGGCTCGTCACAGGTAGTATAGCGTCCGTGCTGTAGGTAGATGACACCCGAGGAGTCGCGCTTGGAGCGCATACCCGTCAGGAAGCCGTCCTGCTGCTCGGTATATACGTTGTTGATGAGCGCCTTCTTGCTCTTGAAGTTAAACTTGATGGTGTCGGTGTCATACTGGTCGCTACCCATCTTGAACACCGGTTTTCCCTTCACACCACCGTCAGCAGTGCTGTCAGGCGTACCGGAAGCCTTGACGTTGCTCTTGTCGATGTCCATGGAGATGCGGTCGCTGGCGAGGTCCATGTTCTGGTATTTCACCTCGGCAGAACCATAGAGATGCGCCACCTTGCTCTTGGCATCGTACACCAAAGAGTCCTGTGCCGAGTAGTTGACAGGTGCATCGACACCGCCCGACTTCTTACGAGCGATACTGTCCAGGCGTATACTGTCGTCCACCACCTTGTTGTGCATCCAGATAGCCTTCTGCAGAGAGTCCATCCCTGCTGTGTCAGTGGCATTTTTCCCCAAGGAGTCTGTTAGCTCATCCCCCAAGGAGTCTGTCGGAAGGTCGTGGAGAAGCGACGAATCGGCCACAGCCGCAGCCTTCTTCTTTTTCTTGGAGACAGACACGCCCGTATTTGCCGTCATGCAGATGACAGCAAACATCAAGAGGACTATAGCAGAATATTTTCTCATTTGGGCTGCAAAGTTAAGCAATTCTTCTCAGATAACATTACTCGACTGGCTTTTTAACTTTTTTCTACCACCCGAACAGCTCTTAGGCATTACACGACAGGTGGTATCCACTATTCGAACATCCGTTCCCATTCCTGGAAGCGCTCCACTCCCTCTTCACCAAACTTGGCGAGGCTTTTCTCCGCCTGTGGGATGGTCTTCTCCCTGTCGAGATGGGTCTTGCTATAGAATTTGTCGGCATAGCACACCACTTTCTCCTCCATTGTCTCGGGCAAGAAGTCCTGTAGCGGCAACGGCAGTTTCTGGTCTTCTATCTGTTGGCGCGTGATGCCCGCTCCCGTATGGCGTTCGCACACACGTGCATGGCGCTCGTAGCCTTCCATGCGCAGGAGTTCAGCCCCCAAGCGACCGTGGCAGATATAGGGTTGCGACCCATAACAGCAGATGCCGGGCGCATCGGTAAGGAAGATGCCGATGTCGTGCAACATGGCAGCCTCCTCTATGAAACGAGCGTCGAGATGCAGTTCGGGATGAAACGAAACAATCTGCAGCGCTTTGCGCGCTACAGATTGGCTATGCGTGATGAGGATATGACGAAGTTCATTATCCTCAGGATAATACTTATCAAGTAATAAATTATAATTCATAAATTATAAATACTGCACCACTATCTTGGCAGCCTATTTATACATTATTAATTATCATTTATTATTTCTCCTCGCGCTCGATGTAGGCGATGACATCACCCTTGCGGATTTTGCTGCCCTGCTTGGCACCTATCTCCACGAGCTTGCCACCGAGGGCAGCGGGAACAGTCTCAAATTCACCCCATGAGGTAAGGATATAGCAGAAGGCGTCACCTTCCTTATACTCCTTGCCGATGTATGGCTCTACGGCTGGCTGGCACTCGCCCTCGCCCTGGAACTCCCAGAAGAGCTGTCCTGCCACAGGAGCCACGATGGCATCAGCCTTGGCGTGCTTGAACTCAGCGAGCTGAGCAGGTGTCAATGTGTTGCCGAGCTTGGCATCCTTAGCCTTCTGTAGGTCTGCGAGGAAGTTCTTCTTAGCCTGTCCACTCTTGTAGTTGCGGTACTGCTCTGGGTGCATGGCGAGTTCGAAGAGTTCTTCGTCGTCCTGACCGTATTCCCAACCGTTCTCGTCCATCTCCTTCTTGAAGTCGTCGAGGGCATCGGTGAGCAGAGTGTGAGCGTCCACGTCGGTGAACTCACGGCCCTGCTTCTTGGCGAGCTCTACGAGTTCTGGTGCGATAGTTCCAGGAATCTTACCGCTCTTGCCGAGGATCATACCCCACATAGAGTCGTCCATCATGACGAAGCGACCCTTGCCCTGCTCCATGGTGAGGAGGTTCATGAGGGCGATGTTCTTGGTGTACTGGCTGAACGGAGTTACCAATGGAGGATAACCCACGCGTGGCCATACATACTCTACCTCGTCGAAGAGCTTGATGAGGAGGTCGTCCATAGAAAGCTCTGCGTCGCCCTTCTTCTTGCGGATGTTGTTGATGGTCTGGCGCATACCGCCGAGGTCGGCCATCATGGAGCCCATCATACCGCCTGGCAGACCGCAGCCGAGCAACAAGGAAGACATTATCTTGTTGCCTGGGTTGATGAAGTAACCCAGCCAGTCGTCGATGAACTCCTGTGTCAAGGCACGTGCCTTCATGTATGCGCTCATGTTGATCTCAGGAACCTCGAAGCCCTCGTTCTTCAGCATGCTGATGACAGAGATGATGTCTGGGTGAACCTTACCCCATGACAATGGCTCGATGGCTGTGTCGATGATGTCGGCACCGTTCTGGCACACCTCCAAGATGGAAGCCATGGAGAGACCAGGACCAGAGTGACCGTGGTACTGTATGATGATCTCAGGATACTTGTCCTTGATCATCTTGGTGAGCTTGCCGAGGAATGCGGGCTGACCGATACCTGCCATGTCCTTGAGGCAGATTTCCTCAGCACCGGCAGCGATGAGCTGGTCGGCAATGTTCATATAATATTCCAAGGTGTGTACAGGCGAGTTGGTGATACAGAGGGCGCACTGTGGTGTCATGCCGCCTTCCTTCGCCCATTTGATGGAAGGAATGATGTTGCGCACATCGTTCAGTCCGTCGAAGATACGTGTGATATTAGTACCCTGCTTTGCCTTCACCTTATACATAAGGGCGCGCACGTCGTCTGGCACGGGGTACATACGAAGGGCATTCAGTCCGCGGTCGAGCATGTGGGTCTTGATACCTACCTCATTGAAGGGTTTGCAGAATGCACGCACAGCCTCGTTAGGATTCTCACCTGCGAGAAGGTTAACTTGCTCGAAAGCACCGCCATTGGTCTCTACTCGGCTGAAGCAGCCCATTTCGATGATGACTGGCGCGATCTTGGCCAACTGGTCTTTGCGTGGCTGGAACTTACCGGAGCTCTGCCACATGTCTCTGTAAACGAGACTGAACTGGATTTTCTTCTTCATTATATTTTTTAGTCTTGTTTCCTTGTGATAGTCTTACTTTCCTGCGACGAGCTTGTTTCAGCTATGCCCGTTGCGTCTATCAGATTGCAAAATTAGGCAAAAATTCCGAATTATCTGCCCCTTCATTGTTTTTTTTACAATTATTGTGTTATTTTTCTTAGGAGTTAAGACAACAGCTCTTTGGGGGAGTTAAAGAAGTTAAGGGAAGTTAGAGGGAAGTTAAGGGACAACAGCCTTCAAGGGTATTGGATTCTTCACTCTTCACTCTTCACTCTTCACTTTTACCTTTTTACTTTTTTACCTTTAAACTATTACCGTTATTTCTCCCGACCCATAGCAGCGGTGGTGGTTTTCGTCGTATACCACACAGAACTGTCCTGGAGCCACGCCGTGGATGGGCTGTTCGGAATGTACCATCCACACGTCGCCATCGAGCTTCTCCATGGTGGCGGCGTGATACTCGGGCGTATGCCTTATCTTGAACGTCACCTTGCCAAGAGGCACCTCCCGTGTGAGGAAATGGAAGTCGTGCAGGGGGAAGTCCTTCTTGTAGGCTGTCTGCGGGTCATATCCATGACTGACATAGAGGATATTGGCAGCCACGTCCTTCTTCACGACAAACCAAGGTCCACCGCCGAAGCCGAGACCCTTGCGCTGTCCGATGGTGTGGTACCACAGTCCGCGGTGCTCACCGATGCGCTTGCCCGTCTCCAGTTCTATCACGTCACCGGGGCAGTCGCCCAAGTAACGTCGGATGTAGTCGTTGTAGTTGATCTGTCCCAAGAAGCAGATGCCCTGGCTGTCCTTGCGCTTGGCGTTGACGAGATGCTCCGCCTCGGCTATCACCCTCACCTCGTCCTTCACGTGGTGGCCTATGGGGAAGATGGCCTTGGCGAGTTGCCAGGTCTCTATCTGTGCGAGGAAGTCGGTCTGGTCTTTCACGGGGTCGGGACTGGTCACGAGCCATTTGTCGCCCCTCTCGTCCCTCTCCGTCTGTGCATAGTGGCCAGTGGCGATGAGGTCGTACTGGTGTCCCATCTTCTGGTCGAAGGCACCAAACTTGATGAGTCTGTTGCACATCACGTCGGGGTTGGGGGTCAGTCCCGCCTTTACCTTGTCCATGGTGTAGCGGGTCACCTCGTCCCAGTATTCGCGGTGGCAGTCCACCACCTCCAGTCTGCACCCATACTTGCGTGCCACGGCGGTAGCCATCTCCAAGTCTTCCTCCGAGGAGCAGTCCCACTCCTCCTTCTCCTCCGGTCCTATCTTGATGTAGAAGCAGTCGGGGTGCAGACCGAGTTGTGCGAGTTCCCACACCACCACCGAACTGTCCACTCCGCCCGAGAGGAGTACCGCTATGCGCTTGCCGTCTATCTCTTCGATGTGTTCCATTTCTTATCTTTAATTTTGTCATGTCCACTTCGCAGGTATGCGTTTCTGCTCCCTGCAGAGGGTTTCTCTTAGGCTGCAAAAGTACAAAAAAAGTATGAGACACGTGTCTAAATAGAAAAAAATCAGTACCTTTGCACCCGAAAATTTCAATTTCAATGTAGTTATGGAAATCATAAGAAATCTGTTTTACGGCTTTCCCGACCTTTGGGGAGGCGGTGTGGCTCACTCTGTAATGATCCTTGCACTGGTCATCACCGTGGGTCTCTGCTTAGGCAAGATCAAGGTAAAGGGCGTATCTCTCGGACTGTCGTGGATACTCTTTATCGGACTCGTTTTCGGTCATTTCTCCCTGACCCTCGACCAGCATCTGCTCCACTTCCTCAAGGAGTTCGGACTGATACTCTTCGTCTACTCCATCGGTCTGGAGGTGGGCCCCAGCTTCTTCTCTTCCTTCAAGATGGGAGGCAAGAGCCTCAACCTACTTAGTATCACCGTCATCGCCATCAGCATCGTCGTGACACTTGCCATCTACTACCTTTCCGGCACATCCATCACTTCCATAGCGGGCATCATGTCGGGTGCTGTCACCAACACCCCCGGACTGGGTGCAGCACAGCAGGCTTTCAGCGACCTGCGACACATCGACGCGCCCTCCATCGCTGCCGGCTACGCCATCGCCTACCCCATGGGTGTGCTCGGTGTCATCCTTTCCTTCATCATCTTGAGATTTGCCCTGCGCATCAACAAGAAGGAAGAGGACAAGGAGGCTAAGAGCGGTTTCGGACACTTGGAGGCGATGACACTGAACACGTTCTCGGTGAAGGTCACCAACAAGATGGTGTTCGGCATCAACGTAGGGAAGATACATGATTTTCTGGACCGTGACTTTATGATTTCCCAGATACACCGTGAGCACGGAGGCAGTGGCAAGGAGATGGTCAACGGCGACACCATCCTCTACGAAGGCGACATTGTCAATGTCGTGGCCCACCCCTCCGTACAGGAGCCTCTCGTCGCCCTGCTTGGCGAGACGGTGGAGATGACATGGGAGGAGTATGGCAACGAACTGATCACGCGCCGTATCCTCATCACCAAGTCGGGCATCAACGGCAAGACCATCTCACAGGTACAGGCCTCTGCTCACCTCGCCACCAACATCACGCGCGTCAACCGTGCCGGTATGGACCTCATCGCCACGCCCGAACTGAAGCTGCAGATGGGCGACCGCGTCACTGTCGTGGGCACAGAACTGGCGGTGACACATACGGAGAAGGTATTGGGCAACCAGATGAAACGCCTCAACTACCCGAACCTCATCCCCATCTTCCTCGGTATCGTATTGGGTTGCTTCGTTGCGAACATCCCGTTCTTCATACCGGGCATCTCGGAGAGTCTGCGTCTCGGACTGACTGGCGGTCCGCTCATCGTCGCCATCCTCGTAGGATACTTCGGTCCCAAGCACAACCTCGTGACCTACAACACCATCTCTGCCAACCTGATGATACGCGAGATAGGTCTGTGCATCTTCCTTGCCTGCGTGGGATTGGGCACGGGAGAACAGTTCATCGAGACCGTCACCTCGGAGAGTGGCATGACATGGGTGCTCTACGGACTTGCCATCACCATGATACCTATCATCCTTGGTGGCATCATCGGACGCTTTGTGTTCCACATCAACTACTTCACGCTGCTCGGTGTCCTTGCCGGTGCCAACACCAACCCTCCGGCACTCGCCTATGTCAAGGAACAGACTTCTGCCGACGCCCCTGCCGTGGGCTACGCCTATGTCTACCCCCTCGCCATGTTCCTGCGCATCGTGACCATACAGATTATCATCTTCGTATTAGGATAAGTTAGAGAGAAGAAAAAGCCAACAACTACCCTTATGGAAAATAAGAACGGAATAGAAAACATCATGGCAACAGCCAACAACACAGAACATACAACAGCCGACACCGAGTACAACACGCAGAACATCACCTCGGAACTGCACTACAAATTGGACTTGCTGCTGCGCACGGGGCGCATCCTCGTGGAGAGTGCCGCCGACACGGCACGCATCCTGCGCACCATGAAGAGGGCTGCCGCCTTCTTGGGACTTGACGAGCGCTACCTACACCTGTACGTCGACTGGAACGTGCTGATGGTGAACTACAGCGACGAGCAACATTCATACACCAAGTTCCAGCGCTGCGAGAAGCATGGCATCAACCTCACCTCCATCTCGCTGATAAGCAAACTGACGTGGCACGCCATCCGCGCCAACTATACCCTCCACCAGTATGAGCAGGCTCTGAACGACGTATGTTCACGAAAGCGCAACTTTACGCCCTGGCAGGTGGCTATCGGCGGAGGCTTTGCCTGCGGTGGCTTCTGCATACAGTTCGGTTGCGACTGGACGGCATTCTTCTACTGTTCGCTTGCCGCCATCTTGGGCTTCAGACTCAGGATGTATCTGCCCACAAGGGGATGCAACAACTATATCGCCATCGGTATCTCGGCATTCGTCGCCACACTGATAGCATGGCTCACCTCCTTCCTCTCGCTCAACCCCTCCCTGTCGGCAGCACTGCCCGACTTCCTGGTAAGCGAAACGCCCTGGCATCCGCTCATGGCATGTGCCCTGTTCATAGTGCCCGGTGTACCGCTCATCAACTTTGTGAACGATATGCTCGAAGGGTTCATCGAGGTGGGTATGGTGCGTGCCATCAACACGCTCATCATGGTGCTCGCCATGTCGTTCGGCATAGCCTTTGCCATCAAGGTATGTGGCATCGACAACTTTGCCCGCAACCTCAGCATGACGCCCCACCACACCTACCTGGAGTTTGCCGTAGCTGCCGCCATCTCGGCAATGGGCTTCTCCACCATATTCAACATCCCGAGGCGCCTGCTCCCTGTCGTAGCCATGGGTGGCATCATAGCGGTATGCTTCCGCAACTTCGTCAACCTGGGTCCCAGCACCAACAACATCGGTCTTGACATGGGCGTGACGGTGGGTTCCTTTGCCGGTTCGGCGCTCATCAGCATCATCGTCATCAAGGCACGCCACTGGTTCCATACGCCCCACCAGTGCATCACCATCCCGAGCGTCATCCCCATGGTGCCTGGAGTGCTGATGTACCGCGCCCTCTTCGAGTTTATCGACATGCACGGCGTGGTGGGTGAGCTTACCGTGGGCACCACCAATGCCATACGCGCCTCGCTCATCATCATCTGCATCGCCACGGGTGTAGCCATCCCCAACGTCTTCTTCCGCCGCTTCATAGCCACCCAGCGTCACAACAAGCTCCTCGCCATGCTGATAGAGCGCAAGCGCAAGAACGGTGAGTTTATCGACCTGCACGAGGTGAAGGACTGACAACAGAAGTAGAGATATGACATGAAGAATCCCCTTGTCCCGACTATTCATCGAGGACAAGGGGATTTACTTTAGATTACCCGTGTGTGAGACGGAAGGGTTATTCCATATTGCCTCCATCACCTGAAGTCGTGCCGCCAGAGGTGCTCTCGCCTGAAGTGGTGCCTCCTGAAGTGCTCTCTCCTGAAGTGGTGCCTCCTGAGGTGCTGCCACCGCCCTGGGTAGTGTCGTCAGCGGAAGAGCCACCCTTGTCAGTGTCAGCGGAAGAACCGCCCTGGGTAGTGTCGCCCGATACCGTCACGGTGAGGGTACTTGCCTTGCGCACACTTGCTGCCGAGTTGAGGTTGGCACTGTTCAGCGTACCGGTGGCACGGGCACGCAACTTCACGCCAGCGATGTTGGCCGATGCCGAGAACTCAGCCTCGCTGTCGGCACCCACCTTGTTGCGGATACCTACCGAGAAGATGGCAAGGTTGTCTATCTTCACGTTCTTGCCGGCAAGGAGCTGCTCCTTGATGCACTTCACCATGGCGGTCATCATGCCCAAGCACATCGCCTCGGAGAATCCCGTGTTGTGCTCCTCCATGTGCTTGGCGAGGGTGGCAAGGTCCACCGTGTCCTCTACTACAGGGAAGGCGTACCACTTGCCGAAAGCCTCGCTCCTGTTGTTCTTGTTCTGCTTTACTACGTACTTAATCATAGTTGTAAGAATTTTGAGTTAATCACTGCCAGCTCCGCTCCCCCTCACGCCTTGTCTCTCCAAGTAGGAGGGAAGCCTCGCCGCATAACCCCTTCTGGATTACACTGCAAATATACGACTTTTCCCACCCCCACCTGTACGTTACCGTACGTTGTGTGAGATACCGTACGATGATAGGCGTTTATGGAAGAAAGACGGGCTTGTTTTGAGATATATGCAGCGCAATTACCGACATTTCCGTCCAAAAGTTTGGCACTTATGGATAATAATCGTATCTTTGCAGCGACAAATATCCGCTTACGACTCTCTGAGCCCCGTCTTTGGACGAGTTTTTAAGCATCATGAAAACAACACTAACCCATCAAGGAGGAACTGTTTTATGGCAAGACCTATCAAGGAGACGCCCATCCTATACGGCGAAGACGCCCGCAGATTCGAGGCGAGAATGAAGAATATCCAGAAAGAGACTTCAGAACAGAAAAAAGTTCGGCTGGAGCATTACCAAGTGATGCTTGCAGCCTTACAACGCGGTGAGCAATTGCGAAAAGAAGGCAAGACGATCCCTGGTATCATAAAAGTTTCATGCTAATGGACTTTTCTGATATTCATATCCTGCGCCTCGAAGCAGACGAGAAGGTAGAAGCCTTTGACTGTGGCGATGAAGACTTGAACGATTTCATCATCAACGAAGCCCAGCCCTACCGCAAGGCTCTTATCGCTACGAGTTATATTGCGCAAAGCAACCAAGGGGCTCTCTTAGGCTTCTTCAGTTTAGCCAACGACAAGATATCCCTTTCAAACTTTGCCAGCAAAACGGAATACAACAGGTTCAGAAAGACAAGATTTGTCAACGAGAAACGTTTGAAGGGTTATCCTGCCGTCAAACTGTGCCGATTAGGCATTAGCAATCTGGCTCATGGACAGCACATAGGCTCATATCTGTTGGATTTCATCAAAAGTTACTTTGTGAATGACAACAAGACTGGCTGCCGTTTCCTCACGGTCGATGCCTATGCTGATGCCATTCCGTTCTATATCAAGAATGGCTTTGCTCCTCTTAATGATGACGACAAGGATGACTCTACAAGACTTTTGTACTTTGACTTGGCTACACTGTAATCTCTCCTTACGGAGCAGTTGCGGAAAATATAAATTTGGTCAACGACAAATGTCACATGAAAAAACGGGCGCACCTCTCATAATGAATGAGAAGATGTGCCCGTTCACTGTTTCCCGCAGGGGGACGATGCCCTCTTACGGTTCCCCGATATACTTCACGATGAGAGCCACTTCGTTGGGTGTGAAGAACTTTGCCGACTTGCGGTAGCCCAACTTCCTCAGCTCCTCTACGAGGATGGGGTTGCGTCGTATCCACGACATGAGGTGGTTGGACGCCGTATGGGGCGAATCGGTCTTGGGGAAATAGAGCAATGCGAGCTCTGACTTGCCGTATGGCTTGATAATGAAATCTTTCATAGCTGTATTTTTTTGAAGTTATTTTTTTAAAGGAGTTAAAGGAGTTAAGGAGTTAAAGGAGTTAAAGGAGTTAAGACAATAGCTCTTTTGGGAAGTTAAAGAAGTTAAGGGAAGTTAGAGAAGTTAAGGGACAACAGCCTTCAAGGGTATTGGATTCTTCACTCTTCACTCTTAACTTTTCACTCTTCACTCTTCCCTTTATTTGCGAGGCATAAGTATGATACTTAGCCCTCGCAAACATAGTGTTTACCTCTGACAAATCTGATGTTTACGAAACACACCACGACGCACAGGGACGATGATGCGGTAAACATTCCCCATTTTTCCGAGCATCCTCTCAGCAGTGCGCTTGCTGATGTTTTTCTCAGCAGCCACACTGATGAAGTCGGCAGTACGAAACTCGCCAGCGGGTAGAGCATTGTAGACGTAAAGTTCATCGCGAGAAAGGTTTACGCCACGCTGTACAAACGGGTTCTCATTCTCCTTGGCAAGGACGGCATAGACACGTGCCGTGTGAAAGATGAGACAGCTCACGATTTGCATCGCCGTATGAAAGTCGCGGTCGTCGCACACCAAGGCTCTCTCGTCCTCTGGGAAGAGGTCATCCACCTTGTTCCATTCAGACAGGCGGCGCAAGGCTGTCAGCACCATCGCATAACGGAAGAGGGCGAGTGCCGTGCGAAAGACGAAGGCGTTGATGCCTGCACCCAACATCTGGAACTGCTCGACGAGCACCTCCTGGAATGTTTCGATGAACTCATTCTGCTGTGCCTTGCTCATGACAAACTGCATGGGGTTGTCCTTTCTCCCCTTCAGCGCATGATAGAGAGGGAGCAGTTCTTCGCCCTTCTGCTTGTAGGTTTCCTCCAGACTGTTGTCCGACTGGGCGAACACATCCATGAACTCCAACTTGTCGTCAGGCAGACTGTAGAACTGGAACCTGCTGCCCAGTCCGTTCTCAAACGAAGGGAAGAGGGTAGACACCTGCCCAGGCGTGCAAGTGATGAAGACTGAGAGGCGAGGATTCTCTATGTCGATGTGAATCTTCTCACTCACGCGGCTCATGGAAACCGACTCATGGTGATAAGCCTTGCGCCAGAAGTCGGAGTAGTCGCCATAGTCAGAGTCTAACATGTTGGATATGGTGTCGGCCTCTGTCTCGAAGATCATCCCCCAGCCTCCATTGGCATCCATGGCGCGATACTCGGCAGAAGCCGAACTGTTGCCAGGCAGGAATGGGTCGGTATAGGGTGGCTCCTTGGGTGCAGGGCCACGCTCTGCCTTGCTCTTGCCCTTGCCCTGTGCCTCGTATGCGACAAGCTCCTCCTCATATTTTGCCTTGGCGTCCTCATACTCTCGGCGCATCTCCGTTCTCACTGGACGAGCCAGCAGCTTGCAGAAGAGGAGGTCGCCCTTGCGTGTGGCTGCCGAACCATACAAGAGGGTATAGATAGGGGCATAGATGCGTCGCCCGCCATAGATGCCGAAGAGGGCGTTGGCACCACCCATCAACCCGGAAATCACGTTGAGCGCACCCAAGAGCATCTTGTCCCTTGACACGATTTCGGGATGGTACTGGAAGATGAATTTCAGAAAACTCGGCAAATTTTCCTCAATTATCTTGTCTGAAAAAGTATAGCCAAAATGGCCTTTTTCCGCCACTTCCGCCATTCCGCCATCCGCCATCTCACAATCAGAATCCCCTAAAATGGTACTTTTTTCATTTTTCTTCTCATCTTTGGCGGATGGCGGAATGGCGGAAGTGGCGGAAACTCGTTCGTTGACGGAGGTCATCTGCTGGGCTTCACGCATTCTCTTTTTTGCCATACCGCTGAGGTCGAGTCCAGCCTCTTTTACCTTGTGGAAGAATGTGGCGATGGTGATGCCCTTTCCGTTGCCCTTCATGCAGCTCGAATATTTCTTGTCACACTCCTTGGCGTCGTACCCAGGATAAAACTGGCTCACCTGATGGTAGATGGCTCTGCCTTGCTCGCCCAGGTCATTGGCAAGGGCGTAGGCGATGTCCACCCAGTCCTTGTAATTGGCGGTGATGTCTATGCGGTTCATGTCGAGCCAGTCGGCAGCTTCTTTCACATCTTTATATAGGTCGTCTGCAGATGTGCTGTCAACATTGCCTGTCTGCACATCCTTGCGAGGAGAAGCCTCTTGTGGCTCCTTTGCCATGTTGTCACTTGCGTATGCATCCAAGTCAAATAGGCTCAGTGCTTGCGCCTTATCTATTTCTTTGTTGTTGGAATTGTTGTTATTCATCGTTTTGTTCCTTTCTTTTTTAGAATAATTGAAAACTTGGGGTGATTACCATGTTGGCATCCCAGCAGAGGAAGCAAGCCGAAGCCACGTTGGCAGGGGCTTTGTCTGCCTCCAGGCTGTAGGTCTGGTGGAGATAGTTGCGTATGGCTCGATACCATTTCTCGTGTGGTCCACGGTCAAGGTCGATATGCGTCACCCACTTCACCCCGTCTCCTCTCGGACTGGTGAACATCAGCATGGTCTCGAAGTAGGGGTCACTCTCCAACTGCTTCCTCACCTTCCATAGGTTGTCCTTGCCACCGAGGTGGTCGAAGTCGAAGCACAACAGCCCCGAGTGCTCGATGAGTCCCTGCTGGTTGCGATAGGAGAAGGTGCCGCTGAAGGTGGCGAAGGGCAGCCGTTCGGCCTTGAAGGCCTTCTGTTGCTTCTCGTCCTCGATAGCTCTCAGTTCCTTAGTGAGCTGCATCATCTTCATGGAGTTCATCCACTCGTATGCATCCTCCAGCGTTGCCTCCTGCTTGAAGGGTCGCTGGCTCGCCGCTTTGTTGATGCCTGCGGCGAAGAGGCTGAAATGTGTGGTCTGTGGCGACCACTCGCTCAATACCTTTTTCATTTTTTTAAAGTATTAAAGCGTTGTCCTTGCACTACTCGGGTCACATAGGACAACTATGTGATTCATGCCCAAGCCCATCGGTCCGTGCTCAGTGTTATCCTGCCGACTGACATTTTGTTATAAAAAGAAAGCAGCAGAATCCCGATGTGTAGAATTCTGCTGCAAATATACCTGTAAAGAATAAGAGTACCAAACCATTAATTTTCGCACTAAGGGAACTAAAAAATTCCACTAAATTTCCATTATTACATTTGTTAGAAACCAATATGCCAAACAAATAGAAAAATAAGATTTTGACGAGTGTATATCTGAACTTTAAAGAATCTCATACAAAAAAATCTGATAATTCAAAAAAGATAAGAATCCACGCCCTATTATAATACAAAAAGAACAGAATGCCATATACAAAACATTCTGTTCTTTACTTTGTTGGGGTTCTAAATATTCTTATAATTATTCCTAAAACATTGTTAATTTTCAGAATATGATTCAAAATCAGACAAATATTCTTCCAGAGCCTTGACATCAAGCACCTTTTTAGAGGCTCCCATTACAGAGTTATACTTGGGAAGATGCAATGGAGCTTCAGCAAATCGGTTTTGCAAATAGACAAAAAATAGTTGTGTCTTTCCTTTTGGAACACGACACCATTCCATAAAACAAGCAATGTATTCAGCCACTATCGTCCTGCCTTCAGCATTACGAGACTTATGGCTTGGCAAGTTGTCTTTCTTACTCATGCCCTCTATGGCTGGACGAACTCTGAACTTGACAAAGTCATAATCTCCCTCCTTCGTCCAAATTGCAGACTCTTCCTGTGTCAAGTCGTTGGCAAGACCTTGCATCACGAAATCTTTGAGAACTCTTATTCTGTACTCAGTAGGAGTTATATTATGGTAAAGCAGTCTTCTCATCTCTTTCATGCTCTTGGCCTCTTTCTTTCTTCGTTCCAAGTCTTCCTTTGAAATGCACTCTTTGCTTAGCATGTTTTCTTTGACCATAGTAAAAGCTAATTCTTCAAGCTCCCCCCTGCATTTTTTATCTATTTCAAGGAGGGCATCGTCATCTTCTTTGATTAGATTTTCCTCTTCCAGCAAATTCTGGCACAAGCATATGTTTTGAGTAGCCACGTTGCTGTACTCATCAAGCAAATCAAAAACCTTATGCACATAATCCGGATACATATCTGAATATAAATCATGCGTATAAGGTGTTTGGTTACCCAAATATGAAATTTCCAAAGTTTGTGTCGGTGTTGAGTAAGTTCCAGCAGCCCTACGACTGTTCTTCGGACAAAACTTCAAGATATTTTTCTTTGTCTCAGAAATGGTATTTTTTATCGTGTTAAATAAAATATGTGGCGTGGTCAGGCAATCCTTGTTTTTGGAAGGAAACGTAAAATTGTATGTTCTTTCCAACATTTTCAACTTCTTATGTTCTATCTTCGCCTTAGCTATAGCAATATTAACTTCTTCTGCATACTCCTCAAAATCATCCTGCGTCTTGAGTTTGATACCGATACCATTCATGGCGCGGTCTTTATTGTACCCAGGGAAATAATTTCCCAAGAGCGAAAAAGTTTCTTCTGTCTTTTCTAATTTTAATTTTGTTATCATCCGTTATTTCTTTCTTTTTTTTGTTCCCTGCCAGCCTGTAGCAAAGTTATAATTAATAAATTTGTCTATAAATCCCCCTTTCCTGGCAGGTTCCAAGAAAGCATGGCGGCGACAGATTCGCAAGATGTTATCCCGTGTTGGCTTATCGCCCTCCATTGGACAACAAAGTTACAAAAAATATTCCATTCCGGCTACAACTCTATAAAAAAAATGATGCATTCACCCTCATTTTCTGTAATTTCGCATGAAATGGCAACGTTTTTTCATGTTTTGCCGCCATAATACCCTGTAACATGGTACGACAGAGCGGGTCTGCACGACAAAAAACATCCAGTCTATAAAATAATCCTCAACGCTTTACGTTATAAAAGGAAAAAGCATGAACTTACATTTGAACACATCATTGGCGGAAGGATACAAGAGTCCTGTCCAAATAGCACGAGTGCTGACAGAAGACTGGTTGGCAAACAATATGTATTGCCCCATCTGCGGCGAACTGTCCATTCGACACGCCGAACCGAATGCACCCGTAAAGGACTATGTATGCGACAACTGTAAGTCACAATATGAACTAAAAAGCAAGAAGACGGAAAGTGACAAGTTTCAGGCTACTGTAGTAGACGGTGTCTACAGGACGATGATAGAACGCATCACCTCCCTTGACAATCCAAGTTTCTTCTTCATGCACTACGACAGATATGAAGTCAATAATCTGGTCATAGTACCCAAATGCTTCTTCACGCCCGACATCATCGAGAAGCGCAACGTCTTGTCAAGTGAAGCCCGCAGGGCTGGCTGGGAGGGATGTAACATCCTGATGCGAAAGATTCCGTCAACGGCAAAGATCCCCATCATCCTCAACGGTGAGGCTCTGCCCGTAGCAGATGTAGTCGCAAAGTACAACAAAGTCTACAATCTGCAGACACGCTCCATGAAAAGCAGAGGCTGGCTCCTTGACACTCTGCACATTGTAGAGCGGATGGAAGAAACGTTTACGCTCAACCAGATGTATAGTTTTTGTGAAGAACTGAAAATAAAGTATCCTGGGAACCATCACATCAAGGACAAGATAAGACAACAACTCCAATTCCTACGAGACAAGGGGTTTGTGGAGTTCAAGGGAAATGGTGTCTACAGAAGAATATAAGCATGGCAGAATACATCTTTTACACGACAGAAGGTTTCACGCAAGACCCTAAGGGGAACGACGTGGAGAATTGCCAACTCATGGGAATAGCCTCAGGAGCCAACATGGAGGATGCCAAGAACCATCTCCTAAGGGAGAATCCTTGGATAGAGGAGCACGGCTATGACCCAAGAATGCTTATCTGCAGAGAACTCACATCATGTGAAGATACTGACAAGAAAACATTTTGACCTAAAAAAACAAGAGAGATGGAAGAGATGAAAATGATATCGTTCGATGACTTAGACAAGAACATTAGAATGGCATTATAACAGGCTTATAACGTAATTATGACTATGGCAAAGATGACATTCACGGTAAGAGGCAGGCAAATGGACGGGGTGACATAGAAAAACCTCTCGAAAGCCTATGGCAAAGGGACAGAGAGCCTTGGGGTCACATTTTCGGCACTTCTATAACAAAAGTGGGCATATGTCTGACAAGAAATAAATACACTATTAACTTCGGTTTTGTGCCAAAATTGACACTTTTCCGAACTTGTTGGGTGCAAAGTTACGTTTTCTTATCCATATCGCAAAAATTTCAAGCGAATATTTTTATGGAGATATCCGCTCCCCATCCTTGCGGATTTGCGTTAAAAAAATGCGGAAATGCTTGGCGTTGTCTGATAATAGTCTTATCTTTGCATAAGAAAAGGAATAAGCATAGGCAGTCATGGCAAGAAAATTATACCCCATAGGAATCCAGACGTTCGAGCGTATCCGCAAGGAGGATAAGCTCTACGTGGACAAGACGGAATATGTGTATCGTATGACGCATACGAACGGCACGTATTTCTTCCTGAGCCGCCCACGCCGCTTCGGCAAGTCGCTCTTGGTATCCACCTTCCAAAGCTACTTCGAGGGCAGGAAAGACCTCTTCGAGGGTCTCGCCATCGAGGGGATGGAGAAGGAGTGGACGGAATATCCCGTGCTCCACTTCGACATGAGCCTCGGAAAGTACATGGAGAAGGAACAGTTGGAGAGATACCTGCTCGACATTATCGGGGAACAGGAGAGACGCTTTGGCATCCATAATGACAAGAAAGACCCCAACCTGCGACTGAAAGACTTGATGAATATCGTCTATGAGCAGACGGGCAAGCAACTGGTGGTGCTCATCGACGAGTATGACGCACCCTTGCTCGACGTGGCGCACGAGAAGGAGAAGCTTGAAGTGCTCCGCAACGTGATGCGCAACTTTTATAGTCCCTTGAAGGCTGCCGAGCCGAAGCTCCGCTTTGTCTTCCTGACAGGCATCACGAAGTTCTCACAGCTTAGCATCTTCAGCGAGTTGAACAATATCAAGAACGTGAGCATGGACGAACCGTATGCCGGTATCTGCGGCATCACCAAGGAGGAACTCCTCACGCAGATGAGCGAGGATATCGACGAACTGGCGGAGAGGCAGGAACTGACCCGCGAGGAGACCATCCAGGAACTGAAGAACCACTACGACGGCTATCACTTCACATGGCCGTCGCCCGACGTGTTCAATCCCTATAGCTTGCTCAACTGCTTCGCCGATGGAGAACTGAATGCTTACTGGTTTGGCTCTGGCACACCCACTTACCTTATCCACAAGATGAGGGAGTTTCGCGTGCTACCCTCGCAGTTAGGCAAGGTGAGGGCAAGGGTTGCCTCTTTTGACGCCGCCACGGAGACGATGCCTTCTTTGACTCCGCTGCTTTACCAGAGTGGGTATCTCACTATCAAGGACTATGACAAGAAGCTAAAGGTATATACGCTCGACTTCCCCAACAGGGAGATAGAGGTGGGACTGTTCGACAGTCTGCTCCCGGGGTATCTCAAATCGGACATTGACGCGGGCAGGGTGGTGATAGCCGACATATCCCTCAAGTTGGAGGAAGGGGATGCCGACGGCGCCATGCAGTTGCTCGCCGACTTCTTGGAGACGGTGCCCTACTGTGACAACACCCACTACGAGGGTCACTGGCAGCAGACGCTCTATATCATCTTCGCCCTGCTCACAGACTACGATATCCATGTGGAACAACACACGGCAAAAGGTCGCATCGACATCTCATTGGAGACGAAAACCATCGTCTATGTGATGGAACTGAAGTTGGGCGGCAGCGTGGACGAAGCCTTGGCACAGATAGAGGAGAAGCACTACGCCGATGCCTTCAAGATGAAGGGCAAGGAGATAGTGAAGGTGGGACTGAGCTTCGGACTGAAGGACGAGGTGAACTGCCTGGAGTGGAAGAGTGTGGCAGAAAACGCCAACAACTGACCTTCGTACAATCGACAAATTGATTGTGGCAAGTTCTCAATAGAAGTGCACGATTCCTTGACTTAATAATGCTTATAATCCTTGCGAGAAAAGCCCGAAACATTGCTTCATGTGCGGAAAATGTGTAACTTTGCACAAAACAGATACTAAAAATGTGGAGAATATCACATTTTCGACACTTCGATAACAAAATGGGATTATATGTTTGACAGGGAAACACTAGTGTCTCTTAATATATGTTAATCGAATTTGAAGTCAAAACAGAGTTGTCCGTCATCCGGATTTTTCGTCTCCTGCTTGAGAGGTTGGAGCAGATCACGGATGCTGTCCGTGGTGAGTGCA
>CAVCDC010000020.1:0-33204 GCA_963600865.1 Firmicutes bacterium CAG:103 | reverse complement strand
GGCGCATCACTTCCAATGCCCACTGCTCATCCATTTCTCTTGACTTTTTTCTCATGCTTGTAAAAATTTAATTTGGAAACAAAGGTAATAGGAAAATCACAGATACCTTCACTCCGCGAGTTAAATATTGCATTTGTGCGGTGTGCGGTCTACTTGTAAATTTATCGTTGGTGAATCTGCAAATCTGTGAAGCCTATTTACACCAAAAAAGGACATGAAAAAGTATCTTAAGATACATCGCCAAGTATCTTAGGATACTTGGCCAACTATCCTAAGATACTTTGCCATCTAACCTATACTGTGAGTTTTCAGGTACTGCCCTGTAAGGCTGGAGCTGCACGCCGCCACCTCTTCTGGCGTACCAGCCACCACCAAGTTGCCACCCTTGTTGCCACCCTCAGGTCCGAGGTCGATGATGTAGTCGGCACACTTGATGACATCAAGGTTGTGCTCGATGACCAAGACGGAGTGCCCCCGTTCGATGAGCGCATCGAAAGCATGCAACAAGCGTTTGATGTCGTGGAAATGCAATCCTGTGGTAGGCTCGTCGAAGATGAAGAGTGTAGGTTCCTGCGTCTCCCTGCCGATGAAATAGGCAAGTTTGACACGCTGGCTCTCGCCCCCCGACAACGAACTGGAGTTCTGTCCTAATTTGATATATCCTAACCCCACCTGCTGCAGAGGCAACAGTCTGTTGACGATGACGCGGCAGTTGTCGAAGTCATCCTTGTGAATCTGTAGTTTGTCGTTGCTGAAGAACTCGATGGCTTCGTTCACCGTCATGTCGAGCACGTCGTTGATGTTCTTGCCGCCGTATGTCACCTCCAAGATGTCGTGCTTGAAACGCTTTCCCTTGCACGCTTCACACTGCAGGACGAGGTCGGCCATAAACTGCATCTCGATGGTGACATATCCTGCGCCCTTGCACTCCTCGCACCTGCCACCGTCTGCATTGAAAGAGAAGAACTGCGCCGAGAATCCCATCTGCTTAGCAAGAGGTTGAGCGGAGAAGAGTGAGCGGATGGCATCATAAACCTTCAGATAAGTGGCGGGGTTGGAACGTGTACTCTTGCCGATAGGGTTCTGGTCGACAAACTCCACGTGTCTGATAGCCTTCAGGTCACCCCCGATGGAACTGTATTCTCCCGGCGCATCAGCCACGAGGTCGAGCTGACGTCGCAGGGCTGGGTAAAGGATGCCTTTGATGAGCGATGACTTGCCCGAACCAGAGACACCCGTGACGACCGTGAACACGTTGAGGGGGAAGCACACGTCAATACCCCTAAGGTTGTTCATCCTTGCCCCCTTGATCTCGATAAACCTGTTCCATGCCCTGTGGCTCTGCGGACGTTCTATCTGTTCGTGGTGAGAGAGATACTGTATGGTGTGGCTCTCAGGATACTTGGCGGCAAGCGCCTCCTGCTGCTTGCTGTCAGTGGAGGCAAACTCCGACGCACAGCCGGCATATACCAACCTGCCACCCAATCTACCTGCATCTGGGCCGATGTCTATCAAGTAGTCGGCAGCCCGCATGATCTCTTCATCATGCTCCACGACAACCACCGTGTTGCCCATCTGCTGCAGTTCGCGCAGTACCTTGATGAGCCTTGCCGTATCACGGCTGTGCAGTCCGATGCTCGGTTCGTCGAGGATGTAGACACTTCCCACGAGTGAAGACCCCAAACTTGTGGTGAGGTTGATGCGCTGACTCTCACCGCCAGAGAGCGAGTTGGACAGTCGCCCGAGGGTGAGGTATCCCAACCCTACGTCGAGCAAGAACTGCAGTCTGTGCGTTATCTCCGTCATCAAGCGTTTGCTTATTTCCTTCTCGTGGTCATCCAACTGCAGGTTGGCAAACCATTCGGCAAGGTTTGTGATGGGCATCTCCACGAGTTGGGTGATGTCCTTTCCGCCCACCTTGACGTATGTTGCCTCCTTCTTCAGTCTTGACCCGTGACAGTCTGGACAAACCGTTTTGCCCCTGAAGCGGCTCATCATGACACGGTACTGTATCTTGTACTGATTTTCCTTCACCATCTGGAAGAAGGCGTCGATGCTCACCCTGTCATACTTGTCCTTGCTGTTCTCGTATGGAAGACCGTGCCAAAGCCAGTCCTTCTCCTTCTGCGACAGTTCGTAGTACGGTTTGAAGATAGGAAAGTTAAATGGTTCCGCTCTCCTGATGAACTCTTTGAGCCACATACCCATCTTCTCGCCTCGCCAGCACACCACACAACCGTCGTAGACGCTGAGGGAGGAATTCGGGATAACAAGTTTCTCATCGATGCCTATCACACTACCGAAGCCCTCGCACGTAGGACAAGCGCCAAGCGGCGAGTTGAAGGCAAACATATTATCTGACGGTTGTTCGAACGTCATGCCGTCAGCCTCGAAGCGTGTGGAAAAATCATAAACGATATGACTTGGCAGGAACACCAACCGGCACGTTCCGTCACCCTCGTAGAATGCTGTCTCGGCAGAATCGGTGAGACGGCTCACGGCGTCCTTGTCATCGCTTACAGACGCACGGTCGATGACAAGGTATATCTCCTTACCTCCCTGTAGGAGGGCATCCTTCAGTTGCTGTCCTTCGAGTAGCAGCATACTGTGGTTGGTGGCATCATCAATGAAGTCGTCAATGCGCGTAAACTCATTGTTCACCATGATGCGGGCATAGCCCTGCTGCAGATACATGGAGAGGGCAGCTTCGAGCGACCTCCCGTCATCCACGTGCAGAGGGGCGAGGATGCAGAACTTGGTACCTTGCGAATACTGCCGCGTGCAGGCGATGACGTCTTCCGTAGTGTGGCGTTTCACCTCCTGTCCACTGATGGGCGAGATGGTCTTGCCGATGCGAGCGAAGAGGAGTCGCATATACTCATAAATCTCCGTACTTGTCCCCACCGTAGAGCGAGGGTTACGTGCCGTCACCTTCTGTTCGATGGCGATGGCAGGCGGCAGACCCTTGATGAAGTCACATTCCGGTTTGCCCATACGACCAAGGAACTGGCGTGCATAACTGGAGAGCGACTCCACGTAGCGACGCTGTCCTTCGGCATAGAGCGTGTCGAAGGCTAACGATGACTTGCCCGAACCGGAGACACCCGTGATGGCGACAAACTTGCCCTGTGGTATCTTAACGTCTATATTCTTGAGGTTGTTAACTCTTGCCCCTTTTATCTCAATGTATTTGTCCATAGTCTATTCGTGGTGATAAGGTTCTCCTTTGATGATGGTACAAGCCCTGTAGATGGCTTCAGTGAAGATAAGCCTCACCATCTGGTGGGAGAATGTCATACGCGACAGGGACAGCATCTCATCGGCACGCTGGTAGACGGCATCGGAGAAGCCGTAAGGACCACCGATGACAAACACCAGTCGGCGAGCCGTTGCCTGCTTACGTTCCAGCCACTGCGCCAGTTCTATGCTACGGGGTTCCTTTCCACGCTCATCCATCAGCACAACGATATCGGATGGTTGTATCTGTTTGAGTATCATCTCTCCCTCACGTTCTTTCTGCTGCTCCTGGCTGAGGCTCTTGGTATTCTTCAGTTCGGGAATGGTAGTGATGGAAAAGGGCATATAGTGGGCTATGCGCCCAGCATAATCGTCTATGCCAGCCTGAAAGTGGCGGTCAGTGGTCTTACCCACCAGTATGAGTTCTGTCTTCATCGCTCCTATTTAATATAATGTAAGACTCGTGTCCTGTCGTTGAAATCAATATGCAAAGTTAGTAAAAAACGTGGAGATAGCAAAAAAAAGGGACAAAAGGTAATGATATTCTTTATTGTGCCTATGCTTGCAGGAAACATTCCGTAATCGTTTGAGTGAAATAATGCAAAAAATAAGAGGAAAGAGATGTGGCATTGAAAAAAATAATGTATATTTGCAAATCGTAAACAACAACAATATTTAAAAGCTAAATTACAGTTATGAAACAATTTATGGATGAAAACTTCCTGCTCGACACCAAGACTGCGCAGGAGTTGTTCCACAATCATGCGGCTAAAATGCCGATCATCGACTATCACTGTCACCTCATCCCTGAAATGGTAGCCAACGACCACAAGTTCAAGAGCATCACCGAGTTGTGGTTAGGCGGCGACCACTACAAGTGGCGTGCCATGCGTACCAACGGCGTAGACGAGCGTTTCTGCACAGGCACAGACACCTCCGACTGGGAGAAGTTTGAGAAGTGGGCCGAGACTGTACCTTATACTTTCCGCAACCCTCTTTACCACTGGACACACCTGGAGCTTAAGACTGCCTTCGGCATCGAGAAGCAACTCAGTCCCAAGACCGCTCGCGAAATCTTCGACGAGTGTAACGAGAAGCTCCAGCAGCCAGAGTATACAGCCCGTGGTTTCATGCGCCGCTATCATGTGGAGTGCGTTTGCACAACAGACGACCCCATCGATGACCTCCGTTTCCACAAGCAGACACGCGAGAGCGGTTTCGAGATCAAGATGATTCCAGCATGGCGTCCTGACAAAGCCATGAACATCGAGAAGCCTGAATTTGCAGAATATATGAACAAGCTCGGCGAGGTGGCTGGTGTTACTGTCACCACTTTCAAGGATGCTGTCGATGCTCTCCAGAAGCGTCACGACTTCTTCACCGAGAATGGTTGCAAGTTGAGCGACCATGGTATCGAGGAGTTCTATGACGAACCTTACACCGACTCACAGATTGAGACCATCTTTGCCAAGGCTATGCGCGGTCAGCAGCTTGCCGACTTGGAGATACGCCAGTACAAGCACGCCTTCCTGAAGGTCTGCGCTGAGATGGACTATGCTGCCGACTGGACTCAGCAGTACCACTATGGTGCCATCCGTGACAACAACACACTGATGTACGACAAGCTCGGTGCTGATACAGGTTTCGACTCCATCGGTGAGTTTACTACAGCCAAGGCTATGAGCCACTTCCTCAACGAACTCAACATGGAGGGCAAGCTCACACGCACCATCCTCTACACTTTGAACCCATGTGCCAACGAGGTTATCGCCACAATGCTCGGCAACTTCCAGGATGGTTCTTGCCCAGGTAAGATTCAGTTCGGTTCTGGCTGGTGGTTCAACGATCAGCTCGATGGTATGACTCGCCAGATGAACGCTCTCTCTGTTCTCGGTCTGCTGAGCCGCTTCGTAGGTATGTTAACAGACTCTCGTTCATTCTTGAGCTATCCTCGTCACGAGTACTTCCGTCGTCTGCTCTGCAACCTCCTCGGCAATGACGTAGAGAAGGGCTTGCTGCCTAACGACATGGAGAGCCTCTCTCGCATGGTAGAGGACATCTCTTACAACAACGCACGCAACTATTTCAAGTTCTATTAAGAATTCACACAGCCTAATGGGGTTTCATTAGGTAATGTTCATAAAATCGCCCTGCAGGGATTTTCCTTGCAGGGCGATTTGCTGTTGTTGGGCAGTATTAGAAAGATAGGCTTCAATGGACAAAGCAATAGGCCACGACAGATAACGGCGTTAGCCCTCTTTTTACCTTTTTACTTTTTTACCCTTTTACCTTTTAAAAATCACCTCAGGTATTTCCGAGAAATGCGTAATGCGTTTCAGTCGGTGGTGGTCATACTCTGCTGTCATTTCGTGAGCCCAAAGAGTTTGTGCCGGGATATGGATGGCGGCGGCTCCTATCTCAAGAGCGGGGGCAATGTCACTCTTGAAACTATTTCCCACCATGACGAGTTCAGATGGCCGTACCCCCATCTGGCAACACAGATGCCTGTAGGCTTCAGGAGTTTTGTCACTGACGATACTCACGGCATCGAAGAAGCGGTGCAACCCAGAGCGCCACACTTTGTTCTCCTGGTCTTTGAGTTCGCCCTTGGTGAAGACAACCATACGGTAATGGCCCTCTTTTCGGTTATAAAGGTATTCAAGGGTTTCTTGTACCTCAGGCAACGGGGTGGCTTCGAGGCGGAGCAACGACTTGCCGAGGTTGACAATCTGCATGATGGTCTGGGCTGCCACCCTGCCATGACTCACCTTGACGGCTGTCTCTACAAGCGAGATGGTGAATGCCTTGCATCCGTAGCCCAAGTCATCCATATTGCCAGTCTCTGTCTCAAAGAGAGCCGCTGAGATTTCTTCCTTGCTGCCATAGGCGGAGAGGAGTTCACAGAACTGATTCTCCACGTCCTCAAAATAGTCTTGGAGAGCCCATAGCGTGTCGTCTGCATCAAAGGCTATGAGGCGTATGCTGATGTTGTCCATTTATTTCTTTATTTCTTTTCTTTCGTAATTTTCTCTTTTTTCTGTTCCCATGCCATGATGAGACCTGTCACCATGGAGTAACTCTTGCGTCCGCCTTCCACCTTGTTGCTACGCAGATACCATTCATAGATGACGTCCTGCACTTGATCGATGACCTTACATCGTTTGGCAAGCCAGTACTCCCGTTCGGCACGCAACTGTTGCCTTACCTCGGGACGCAGATGCTTGAGGTATCTCTCACATTCCTTTTCTCCGAGCAGGTAGTACACATTATTTATTATATGTGGCAGAATGTGATAGTATCCGCTGTAGCGTATCGCTCTCTCTCCAGACGTGGTGCAGACAAGATAAGCATAAAAGTTTGCCTCGCCTTCGTTGGAAATTCCCAACTGATGGGAGAACTCGTGGGCATAAGTGAAGGGATAGTCGTGCGGCAGGATGTCGGCATTGAGCGTAAACTCGCAGAAGAAAGGTCCCATGCTTCCTGTTACACCAGCCATCGAACTGAGTGGCGAGAACACCATCGTCTTTACCTGAGGGTGGGCACAGAACGGTTTGTTGATGCCCATCACCTTGTGGCCTAATCTGTCATAGGCAGACAAGACACAAGAGGCAACAACTTCCTTGCCGACGCTGTCTGCTGCATCATAGTTGACGTTGATGCTGTCAGCATATCGGTAGGCAAAAGCTCGGAAGGCGTTCTCAGACACGTCGGGTGGCAACAGGCGTATGCGGTGGTAGATGTCCGACTGCGAGTAACAGAGTCCCCATGCCGCATAGAACCACACGTAGAGCCAAACAAGATACTCCACCACAGGCCAGAGAGCCTTGCCCCATGTAGCACGTCTATAAAATCTTTTGTAAGGAGGAAAGAAGATGACTCCCGCTATACTTGCTGCAATAAAGATGTCACCTATTGAAAAAGGGAAGAGATTGGAGAAGGTGGTGAGGATGCGCCCTATATGTGGATAGATGCTGCGTACATACACATCGCCCCACCCTGGTGCTGTGCGGCATAAGGTCACCAACAGCAACAGAACCAACAGCACGATGTGCCGCTTTTTCATTCTGTCAATGATTTTCTTCAGTCTGCCTGCCATATGCAGAAACGATAAGTCTGGACGTTTCATATTGCAAAGGTACACAAAAATCGTGAAACGTTTGGTCGTTGCAAGGAAAATCATTACTTTTGCAACTAATTAACATAGCTTTCGGATGTCCCGGAAGAAAATAAGACAACAGTTATGCTGATAGATTTTGAGAAGATAGAGGAAGCCCACATTTTGGACTTCAAGGGCGGCAAGGGCAAACTTGACACGCGCAACTACGTAGACGACAAGGTAAAGATCATGTATTCCACACTCCGTCCCGGTGCCACTACCGGACTGCATACCCACGAGGGCAACTGCGAGGTGGTGTATGTAGTGAGTGGAACGGCGACCTTCCATTATGACAACACAGTGGAAGTGGTACGTCAGGGACAGGTGCACTATTGTCCCATGGGACACGCCCACTACATGGAAAACCTTACCGACCATGACTTGGTGTATCTCGCCATCGTGCCAGAACATTAAGTAAGGGAAGAGTGAAGAATGAAAAACGAAGAATCCAAATGCTTTTGTGGAAACAGCGAGATAAAACTCTTTCACAAAAGCATTTGGATTCTTAACTCTTCACTCTTAACTCTTCGTTCTTAATTCTTTTACCCTATTTCTTCTTTTCGCTTTCCTTGATGTATCCGTGGCGATAGGCATACAGCAGTTCTTCCAGATCGGCAATCTGCTTGCGCAGTTCTGTACCTATGTCGGTGTCGGCAACAAGCATACGTCTATTAGACATTTCCACAATCTGTATGGTACTCTTGATGTCCGTGCCACGCTGTATGGCATCTTCCATACTTGTAAATGGCTCATGCTGTACCAGTTGGAAACCGCGCGAGTGGTACACCAAGGTGTATCCTGCTATGCCTGTCTCATTGTGGTATGCCTTTGAGAAGCCACCGTCAATGACCATCAGTTTTCCGCCAGCCTTGATGGGGTTCTCGCCCTTGGTGGTGCGCACGGGCACGTGACCGTTGATGATGTGTCTGTTGCTGCCTGTTACTCCGAAGGCATCCATGATATGGTCTATCACCTTCTCGTCGTCACGCAAAAGGAAGTAATAGCCTTTCTCCTCCTTGTGCGTTTCTTTGTCTTCTATGAAATAACGCTCGAAGGTCGCCATCTTACTCTTGTCGAAGAGCGGACTGTCCGGTCCACACCAGAGGTAGATAAAGTAGTCGGTGGCATACTCGCGCTCCGCTGGGTCTGAGTCGTTCTGGAAGGCTGTGCGTATCTGCATGCCAGTATAATGCATCAGTTCTCTTCCGCTGTAGCACTTGCCCGGATATATCTCCACCTCCTTCAGCGAACCGTCTGCATTGAGCGGACAGGAAGCGTGGAAGAGGAGGTTGTTGTTGATGATGGTGTACATACAACCGTGCTGGAGCATGGTACGTATGTGCTTATGCAGTTTTTCGCACACCATGAACGAGTGGTGCAACTTCTGCATCAGCACTTCCTCTTCGGCGGTGAGGCTGTAGGGATTCTTTGGGTCTACCGTAGGGAAGTGGCACGAGGTCATGGCGTATTCCTTGCCGTCAATTTCTATGGTGCCCCTCGTATAGTCAATGTGCTCAAACAGTCGGCGCTTCTCCATGTGCCATTCCGGGTGCTTGGCGAAGAGCTGTCCCTCTATCTTAAACTGTATCACGGCGATGGCTTTGTGCATCTGCGAAGACAGGCGTTGGGTTTTCGTGTCAAGGGCTGCAGCACCTCCGCTCAGTCGGGGCAGGAACTCCAGACAGTCGTCGTCACGGTATGTCTCCATGGCAAAGGTGGCGAGGGGAACAAGATTGATGCCGTAGCCTTCCTCTAACGTGGAGAGGTTGGCATAGCGCAGACTGAGACGTATGACATTACAGATGCAGGCATCATTGCCTGCCGCTGCTCCCATCCACAGGATGTCATGGTTGCCCCACTGCATGTCCCAACTATGATAGTGTCCCATCTTGTCGAGAATGATGTGCGCCCCTGGTCCTCTGTCAAAGATATCACCAAGGATGTGCAGTTGGTCTATGGCAAGCCGCTGTATCACATTGGCGATGGCTATGATGAAGTCGTCAGCCCTTCCCGTCGACACGATGGTGTCCACGATAACATTGACATAGGCTGTCTTGTCGTGGTCTTCGGTGTGCTCGTGCAACAGTTCCTGGATGATATAGGAGAAGTCGGCGGGCAGTGACTTGCGTACCTTCGAACGGGTGTATTTACTTGACACGTCGCGACAGACCGCCACTAATTGATGGAGCGTGATGTGATACCAGTCGTCGATGTCCGTTTCGTTTTGCTTGACGGCTTCCAACTTCTGTTCTGGATAATAGATAAGGGTGCAGAGTTCTCTTTTCTCCTGTTCGCGCAACGTGTTGCCGAAGAGTTCGTTCACCTTTCTCTTGATGTTTCCAGACGCATTCTTCAGGACATGCAGAAACGCCTCGTATTCACCGTGAATATCGGCAAGGAAGTGCTCAGTCCCCTTGGGCAGATTGAGTATCGCCTGCAGGTTGATGATTTCCGTACTTGCCTCTGCAACAGTGGGGAAAGACTGCGCCAACAGCTGCAAGTATCTCGTGTCTTTGTTTATGTCGTAATGTTTCATTGATAGTTGAGTCAAAATCAGTTTGTTTTGCAAAAATAGTCATTTATTCTTTATCAGACAAATTTTTCCGCTGCAAATTGATGATGACAAAGAATTTGCCACCGTCATTGTCGCTATCATTGTCACGGTCATCGCCATCACTTTTGCCGAACATATTGCTATGTTTAAAATTAAATAATGTAAAAACCGCAAGTTTCCTAAACTTTATGTTTAATTTTGCATCCAAATAATGACAGGCAAGTGCCTGAAACACATAACAAGAACGATAAAACACGACAAATATGAAAAAGACCATACTCGCACTGACCATGCTCATAGGCATTGCCGCCAACGCATGCGCACAGGCTGAAATCAAGTTTGACAAGGTAACACACAACTTCGGGTCCTTCCCCGAGACAGAGACGACTCACAAGGTGGCTTTCTCCTTTACCAACGTGGGCGACAAACCGCTCATCATCAACCAGGCTATAGCCAGCTGCGGATGCACCATCCCCAAATATACCAAGCAGCCCATTGCCCCAGGCGAGAAGGGTGAGATTCAGGTTACCTACAACAGTAAGGGCACATGGCCTGGACACTTCAAGAAGAGTATCACCGTGCGCAGCAACGGCAACGTAGAGATGACACGTCTCTTCATCGAGGGCGTCATGACCGAAGTAAACAACAAGAAATAATATTCTATTTCTCGAAATGATATTCTATTTCTCGGGAACAGGAAACACAAGGTGGGCAGCCTTCAGGATTGCCGCTGTCACTCACGATCGGCTCGTAGACATCGCAGAAGTGATGAGACGCATGAAGGCATCGGACAAAGAGACAGGCAAGGCATTAAACAAGGAGGGGAGCAATGAAAACAGCAAGGCCTCCAACTTTTCTTTCACTCTGAAGGAAGGCGAGAGACTCGGTTTTGTCTTCCCTGTCCACGGATGGAGGGTGCCGAAACTTTTCCGCGATTTTATTGCTCAGCTCAACATCGTGTCTGAAACGGAGACCGACTCGCCCTTCACCTACGCAGTCTGCACGGCTGGAGACAGCATCGGACTGACCATCGACAACCTCAACAAAGCAATTGGTGCCAACCCTTCGCTACAGGATTTGGGAATAACTCAGGTCATGTCGGCATACTCGCTCATCATGCCCGAATCGTATGTGGGACTGCCCTTTATGGATGTCGACCCGCAAGAGAAGGAAAGGCGCAAAAAGGAGAAGGCGGCACAAGACCTTGACGAATACATCGGCGAGATTGTCGACCGCAAGGAAGGGAGTTTCCGACTCGTCAAGGGTGTCTTGCCATGGATGATGACCCAGGTGGTGGGAGGTTTCTTCGAACACGTGCTCATCACGGACAAGCGTTTCCATGTCACCCAAGAGAGATGCGTGAAGTGTGGCATTTGCGCACATATCTGTCCAGTAGAAGACATCGAGGGCGGGAAAGGCTCTCTTCCGAAATGGCTGCACCACAAGGAGTGCCTCACCTGTTTCTCTTGCTATCACCACTGCCCGCACCATGCCATAGAGTTTGGACACCAGACTCAGAAGAAGGGGCAATATTACTACCGATAAAGATTCACTAAACACGATGAAGAAGTTTTTTCTGACCACTGCGTTTGTTCTCTTGGGCATGGCAAGTTGTTTTGCCGCCAAAGCCAACCACCGTCCATATACTGTCGTGCAGAGCGACGGTACGACACTGACGATCTACCAGCACGGTGACGAGCATTTCCACTGGACTACAGCGGAGGACGGTACCTTGCTCGTACCTGTCGGTAAATATTACTATGTGGCACAGGTGGAGAACGACGGACTGCTGACTGCCACTCCTCAATTGGCTCACAATGCCAACATCCGCAGTGAGGTGGAGAGAAAGGCTGTCTCCCTGCAGAACAAGGAGGTATTTCTCAATGCGGCAACACGCGAATGGACATCGCGCGCCAAGGCGAAAGCTTCAAGCATCAGCAACACGATATATTTTCCGCATACAGGAACACCCAAGGCGTTGGTCATTCTCATTCAGTTTAATGATAAGAAGTTCAAGACCGACGACCCTGTGACGGTGTTCGACTATTTCTTCAATAGCGAGAAAGGTACCGCTGCCCCCGAAGCACAGACAAATTACTACAAGGGTACGAACTACGGTAGTGTAAGACAGTACTTCAGCGACATGAGCAGCGGCGAGTACGCCCCACAGTTTGACGTGGCTGGTGTGGTAACGCTTAGCAAGGACTATGCCTACTACGGACAGGATGGCGGCAGAGGCGAAGGTGCCGATATCCACTTTTCGGAAATGATATCCGAAGCCTGCCAACTCGCCAAGTCAGAACTGAACGTCAACTTCAAGGACTACGACCAAGATGGTAACGGAAAGGTTGACGTAGTCTACTTCGTCTATGCTGGACTGGGACAAAACGACGGCGGTGATGCCAACACCATCTGGGCAAAGACATCCCGTTCCACCATCAAAATCGATAACGACGAGTCGCTCTTCCTCTATACGGTGGCACCTGAAATGGCATCAACTCCCGAAAAGGAAACTGGGGACTACATCAACGGCATCGGCGTGTTCTGTCATGAGTTTACTCACTGCCTCGGTATTCCCGACCTCTACCCCACCGTTGCCAGTGCACATGTCAACAACCAGTCACCCGAATACTGGGACGTGATGGATGCTGGTGAATATAATTACAATGGATATTGTCCAACTCCGTACTCTCCCTGGGAAATGATTGTCATGGACTGGAACATAGACGTCAAGACACTCGATGACACACCGAAACAGATTACGATGAGCAACCCATTTGGCGAGGACAGGAAGGTATACAAGATTGAGGCTTCTGACGGTCAGCACCTGCTACTCCAGAACTACCAAAAAAGTGGATGGTGGCAAAAAAAACCATGGCATGGCCTGCTGATACAGCGCATAGACTATACAGGGGAAGTCAACCTGGACAAAGCACCGAACAACGTCGCTGGGTCGCCCAAAGTAACGGTATTGCCCGCCGACGGCATCATCATCAACGGTTATTTGATAGGAAGCGGATATACGAAAGAGGAATACGCCAATAGCCACTATGGTGACCCGTTCCCTGGTACGCAGAATGTCACAAGTCTCACGAACGTCACTCTCAACAGGAATGTGACAATGAGTAACCTGCTCTACAACATCAAGGAGAGCGACGGCATCATCTCCTTCGACTACCTCTACGACTCCACCTCTGGCATCGACCGCCCCACTACCGACAAGGATGCAGCTGTCTCTACAGACAACCGCATCTTCTCCCTCGACGGAAGATATCTCGGCACAGATGCCACCACCCTACCCAAGGGTGTCTACATCATCGGCAAGAAAAAAGTAATCGTCAAGTAAAGGTAAAAAGTAAAAAGGTAAAAAGGTAAAACATCAAATATCCTTCACCAATCCCTCTACGTAACGGCAGAGAATTCCGATGCCTTTGACATTCTCTCCACCCTGCGGGATGATGATGTCAGCATAGCGTTTGGTGGGTTCGATAAACTGTTCGTGCATGGGTTTGAGCACCGCCAAGTAGCGGTCTACCACCATGGAGACGGTACGTCCGCGGTCTATGGTGTCACGCTGGATGTTACGGATGAGACGCTCGTCGGGGTCGGCATCGACAAAGACCTTCAGGTCCATGAGGTCACGCAACTTCTTGTTGAGGAGTGTCATGATTCCCTCGATGATGATGACAGGCTTCGGCTCTACATGAATGGTCTCTTTCTCACGGTTGCACTTGAGGTAACTATATGTAGGCTGTTCGATGGCGATGCCGTTGCGAAGGTCAGCCAACTGCTTGTGCAGCAACTTCCAGTCGAAGGCATCGGGATGGTCGAAGTTGATGGCATGACGCTCCTCGTCGGTCATGCCCGTTGTGTCATTATAATAGGAGTCGAGAGGCACCACAGCCACATAGTGGGGAGGGAGTGCCTCCACGATCTTCTTCACCACAGTGGTCTTGCCGGAACCTGTTCCACCGGCAATACCGATAACAGTTATCTTGTCCTTGTCCATATTCTTTTCTTTTCGTTTAGTTATTCCATACTTTCTGAAATCTACAGAAAGGTTTGTTACAATATTTCGTCAAACATCTGCCTGTAGTAGGCGGCTTTCTTCTCCAATGCCAAGGGATAGGCACGACTGCTGCTCGGCATACGATACAGGCGGAGGGTGCGGTCCTCGAAGGAAAACTCCACATATCCGCCCATGGGCGGCGTAGCAGTGATGCCGTAGTGTTGTAAGAACACCTTGGTAGCCAACTGCCCTGCCGTGAGTACTGCCCTGCAATGGGGCAAGGCACGCAGGAGGGAATCGAGGTCGGATGGCTCCACTATCTGGAGGTCCTTGTCACTCGCCGTGTTGCGGGTACGTATCACCTTCTGTGCCGTGTCGTAGAGTGCCACTCCTTTCTCCTGCAGGAACGCCTTGATCTCATCCAGTCGGTAGGTCTTCTGCCGCTCGTCTACAAAGTGCATCTTGTCACCAAAGTAGATGAGTCCGAAGATGCGCCACATGTCATTCTGGTAGTTGGGATAATACCATGCCATGCTCCACCGCTTGGGTGCCGGCGGGAATGTGCCGAGCATCAGCAGACGGGCATTCGACGGCAACCAGGGTTCGAAAGGGTGACTCTCTATCATGCTTCTCGCTTTCTATTTCTTCTCCTTTACCAAGTACATCACCACAGGCAAGTGGTCGCTGTAGCCGTTGAGCCAGCGTCCGCCGGCAGAGGTACGCAGTGGTGCTCCCTTATACTGTCCTTCCTGTTGGAAGAGATAGTCGCGACGGAACACCTGGTTCTTCCAGAACTTCAGTGAAGAGAAGTCCTTCTTCTGGTTCTTGCGGTTGAGCATATTGGGTGTGATAACAATCTGGTCGAAGAGATTCCAACTGCCGTTATAGAACAGTGTTCCCTTTCCTTCCTTGGCAAGGATATTATACCAGGGGTTGTACATATCGCCCTCCCCTACCTCGTCTATCTCTGCCTTGGCACTGAGCACCTCGTGCATACTCTTGTTGGTGGGGTCGTCATTCATGTCGCCCATGACCAAGACCTTCATATCCTTGTTCACGCGCAGCAGACTGTCCTTGATAGCCTTCACCTGACGGGCACCCGACTCACGATAGAAACTACCGGAGAAACGACTGGGCCAGTGGCACACGATGACAGTCACATCGTCGCCACCCAACTTACCCTGGACAGTAAGGAAACCGCGGGTCTTGAAGGCGCTGTCCTTCTTCAGTTCCTGCACATAGGGCAAGAGACGCGCTTTGTCCACGGTGAAGAGAGCGGGGTTGTACAACAGAGCACAGTCAATACCGCGCTTGTCAGGACCCTCGATGTGCACATACTTCATGCCGCGTTCCTTCAGTGCCGGCTGAGACGTAAGGGCATCGAGCACCTTACTGTTCTCCACCTCGGCGAGTCCGATGAAGGAACAGCCTACGCCGGGGAGCACATCCGTGCCCATCTCAGAGAGGACACGAGCCATGTTGTGCAACTTGTTGGTGTATTTCATACCGTTCCATCCCTTGGCAGGAAGGTACTCATAGTCGTTCTTCCCCTCGTCGTGACAAGTGTCGAAGAGGTTCTCCTGGTTGTAGAAGCCTACAGCGTAGGCAGCATACTTCTTCTGGGCTGACGCAGTGAGGTTGACAATCAACAGGACTGCAAGGAATAGCAAATGTCTTTTCATTTTCGATATATTTTAGTTTTTTCTTTTTCTGCTCTACTTTTCTCAACGAGTGACTTGGAGACGACACCTTATTATATATAAGGCAACATTTCATAGCCATCTGCAAAATTAACGATTTAATCGCAAATAACTATAACAAATCGAATAAATATTCGGCTGTAACAAAATTTTCAAACAAAAAACTTTCATTTTTAGTTTTTTTTTATTTACTTTGCACACCATATTATTAGTAACAAAACTACAAACTATGCAACAAAAGGTTAAATTAGCAATGATTGCGCTTTGCTACAGCCCTCTTGCCTTTGCCCAAAACACGGAGCAGAAGATAGCACAGGGACTGGACGAAAACGCTTTCACTTTCACCGAGGCACAGTTGGGTGAGGATGATGACATGTCGCAGAACGTGACCATCCTCAATTCTACCAGCAACGTTTTTGCATCGGAGGCAGGCTACCTGTTCTCACCCGTGCGCTACCGTTACCGTGCTTACAACCAGAAGTACAACGATGTTTACGTCAACGGTGTGCCGATGAACGACATGGAGTCAGGACAGTTCCGCTTCTCTAACATCGGTGGTCTGAACCGCTTCACACGTAATGTGGACTTCGCCCTTCCGTTCGAAGGGAACAGCTACTCCATGACAGGCATGGCAGGCAGCAACAACTACGACTTCCGCGCAGGCAGCATGCAGACAGGACACTTTGCATCTATCGCAGCAGCCAACCGCAACTATACGCTCCGTGGCATGTACACCTACAACAGCGGATTCAACGACAAGGGATGGGCCATCTCGGCTGGCGTCACCTACCGTTGGGCTAACCGCGGATATGTGGAGGGTACATTCTACAACTCTCTCTCTTATTTCTTCGGTGCTCAGAAGAAATGGAACAACGGACACTCACTCAGCTTCTCTACATGGGGCAACCCCACAGAGCGCGCCGCTCAGGGTGCTGCTACCGACGAGACTTACTGGCTCGCCAACGACCGTTACTACAACCCTTACTGGGGCTACTACAACGGCCACAAGCGCAACTCGCGCGTCGTCAATGACTTCGCTCCATCGGCTGTAGCCACATGGGACTGGGACATCAACGACAAACTGAAGCTCACCACCTCTGTCTTCGGCAAGTACTCTATGTACAAGAGCACCAAGCTCAACTACTCCAACGCAGAGAATCCACAGCCAGACTACTGGAAGAACCTGCCCAGCAGCTACTTCAACATCTGGAATCCTTCGGCTACCAGCAATACCGAGTCGGCATTGGAGAGCTGGCAGAACTCATACAACTACTGGACGGCAAGCAAGGCTAACAGACAGATAGACTGGAACCGCCTCTACTATGCCAACATCCAGGCTACAAGAAACGGCAACGACGCCCTCTACTATATCCAGGCTAAGCACAGCGACAACCTGATGCTCAACATGGCATCAACGCTCACCGCCAAGGTCACCAAGCGCTCCGTACTGCACGGAGGATTGGTATTGGGAATGAACAACAACCGTCACTACCAGACCATGGAAGACCTGTTGGGGGCCGCCTTCTCGCACAACATCAACACTTATGCAATGGGCAGTTATGCACAGGGCGCACCCCAGTTGCAGTATGACCTCAACACAGCGGGTCCCAACAACCTCGGCAAGTTGGTGTACGAAGGCGACAAGTTTGGCTACGACTACAAGATTGAGGTACAGAAGGGACTGCTCTGGGCATCATACGATGCAGACATGGGTCGTTTCCATACCAACATCAGCGGTAAGTTGGGACAGACCAACATGCGCCGCGTAGGTTATATGCGCAACGGTATGGCTGCCGACAACTCCTTCGGCCACAGTGGCATCGCACGCTTTGGAGAGGGTGGCTTCAAGGGCAATATCACCTTGGATGCTGGTCGTGGCCATGTGTTCGAGATTGGTATGGGTTACGAATGGCGTCCACCTATGGCAAGCACCGCATTCATCTCTCCTGAGGTATGCAACGACTATGTCATCGGACTTGGTGACGAGCACGTACTGAGCAGCGAGTTCGGTTATCAGTTCCGCAACAGTTGGTTGCACGCCAACCTCAACGCTTACTACAGCAGACTGGACCACGTCACAGACTGGCAGAACTTCTATAACGACGATGAGAACTCATTCACATACGTCAGCATGACAGGTATTGAGAAGGAATACTACGGCGTGGAGTTGGGTCTCGACTTCAAGTTGGCTTCTTGCTTGAACTTCAAGGCAATCGGTGCCTGGAGCGAGGCAAAGATTCTCAACAATGTGAATGTCAACTACATGGTTTCCACATCTGCAGACATTGTCAACGACGTGGCTTACCTGAAAGGTATGCGCGAGAGCGGCACACCGCTCACCACTGGTAGCTTCGGACTGGACTTCCACCAGGGTGGTTGGTTCATCGACCTCGCTGCCAACTGGTATGATCGCATCTACCTCTCCTACTCTCCAAGCTTCCGCTACGAGAACACCCTCTACAACCGCGGCGCCTTCAACACAGACGGCGAACTACTGCCAGGCTATACAGACCAGGCAAAGGGTCATGGCGGATGGATGGTAGACGCAAGCATCGGCAAGAACATACGTCTCAAGCACGGTAGTCTGAGCTTCAACCTCACCATCACCAACTTGCTCAACAACCAGCACATCGTAACGGGCGGTTATGAGCAGAGCCGAAGCGACTACACTATCTCTAAAGACAACACCATCAAAGATCGTGTATACCGCTTCTCCAACAACCCCAAGAAGTTCTATGTATTCGGCACGAACGGTATGTTCCAGGTTTCATACAGATTCTAAAGCATAAAGAAACATGAAAAAGTTAATCTATATAACAATGGCTTTCGCCTGTTTGCTCATGGCATCGTGCATGGGTGACGGCTATGCAGACTCGGACGGCACGAAAGAAGACAAAGTCACAGCCATTGGCAACAACAAGTTGGAGGCGACCAATGTCATCACCATCGCCCAACTGAAGGAGAAATATGCCACCACCATCAGCAGCAGCACCTACACCCAGGTGGAGGACGACATCAAGATATTGGGTATCGTGACAGGCAACGACGAGGGCGGCAACCTATACAACGAGGTGAGCCTTCAGGACTCGACTGGTGCCATCTTGGTTTGCATCAGCAAGGGTGGTCTTTACGGCGAACTGCCCGTTGGCCAGCAGGTACTCATCGACTGTAAGGATCTCTACATCGGCGGCTACGGCAAGCAGGCTGAGCTTGGCGGCATCTACACCAACTCTTCCACTGGCAACCAGTCTATCGGTAAGATGGACCGCTACGTATGGGAGCAGCACTACAAGATCATCGGAACAGCTGATGCTTCGAAGGCAGAGGCCCTGCGAGAGATCTTCGACGTGACCAAGATCAAGAACGAAGACTATCTCGCCTCTTGCGCTGGCAAACTGATGACCATCGAGGGCGTGACCTTCGCCTCTACCACACACAGTGTCTATGCTTACGATGGCGACAAGGACAACGCCAACTGCGTGAGCCGCGCATTGGACGACGTCAGCAGCAACAACCTCGTGGTACGCACCTCCGCTTACGCTAAGTTTGCCAACGACCCACTGCCTACTACTCCACAGAACATCACGGGTATCTTCACCCGCTACAGAAATGTATGGCAGATTCTTATCCGCACATCAAGTGACGTGTCAAGCGCCAAGGGTACAGTACAATTGCCTTACACCGTGACAGAGGCGCTCAACCTCATCAATACGGGCACTTACTCAAGCAAGCAGGTTTACACCCAGGGTGTCATCGCAAAAATAGATGATGTAAGTACCACCTACGGCAATGCAAACTATTACATCTCTGTAGACGGCAAGGACAGCAATACCATCAAGGTATTCCGCGGCTACTACCTGAATGGAGACAAGTTTACTGAGGATACAAAGTCTCAGCTCGCAGTAGGCAAGAAAGTTGTCATCTATGGCAAGCTCACACTTTATAGCGGCACTCCAGAGATTGACAGCGGCAACTACATCTACTCCATCAAGTAACGAGGAAACAAAACACCCCTACTATCACATTAACAACGAAACACAAAAAGAACAGCAAATATGAAAAAGTCTATTTATTCACTGCTATTCATGGCGATGGCAGTCCTCTCCTTCACAAGCTGCGAGGATGTGCCTGCACCTTACAACACACCAACCATCAACAAGGCTGACGATGGTCAAGCCGACGCAGAAGCAAAGGGTACTGGTACCAAGGACGATCCATACAATGTCGCAGGCGTCATTGCCTACTGTAAGTCTTTGGGAAGCAGTGTGGAGTCAACAAATGATGTGTACATCAAGGGTACCGTCACACAGGTGAAAGAGCAATATTCTGCAACTTACGGTAATGGTACCTTTTATATTGCCGACAATGCATCTGGTACAGAGTTCTACGTATACCGTGCTTACTACTTCGACAACAAGAAGTGGACAACAGGTGACAAGGAACTGAAAGTTGGTGACGAGGTTGTCTTCTGTGGCAAGGTTGTCAACTATTACGGAACTACTCCCGAGACAGTACAAAACAAGGCTTACCTCTACTCTCTCAACGGTGAAACAAGCGGAAGCGGCGATGAGACTACAACAGGCGAAGCTAAGGGTACCGGTACCGCTGCTGATCCATTCAACAGTGTAGCTGCTCAGAAATACGCTTCCGCCTTGGAGGAAAACACAGCTACAGACCAGGAGTTCTACATCAAGGGAAAGATTCAGAAGTTTGCTACCAATGGTGAGTTTAACTCAAATTATGGCAACGCCTCTTTCTATATTGCAGACGATGCTACCAGTGAGCAGTTCTACATCTACCGCACCTACTACTTCGGTGGTGAGAAATGGAAGGAAGGCGACACACAGCTCAAAGTGGGCGACGAGGTGGTTGTATGCGCCAAGCTCATTAAGTACGTGAGCAGCTATGGCACTACTCCTGAGACCAACCAAGGTGGTAAGCTCATCTCTATCAACGGCAAGACAAGCGGCGAGAGCAGTGAAGGTGGCGATACAACACCAGAGACTACAGGCGGAATAACGATAAACGGTACAACCCTCACTCTTACCAACAGCGGTGTGACAGAAGGCGAAAGCCTCAAAGTGGAAGACATCAGTTCCATCACATCTGATGCCAATCCTACATCAATCACTTTGTCTGACGGTACAGTGATAACACTTGACCAGAATGGTGGCTATAACAAGCCAGCTTTCAATTCAAGCTATAATAATTTGCGCATCTACGCAAACAATAAGATGACATTCACTGCCAGCAAGAAGATTGCCAAAATCATCTTTGGTTGCGACACATACAACTCCACTAATTGCGTAGGCAATGAAACTGCTACTGTCGAGTTCTCTGGCACGACAGCGACCTATGTAAACGTCTTTACAGGAACAAGCGGTGGCGGTGTCCAGCTCCGCATCAAGACCATCGAAATCGTATATGCAAAATAAAGCATAACAAGACAAATCCTAAAAGAATCCCCATTGCCCACCTAAGCAATGGGGATTTTTCATGCAAAAAATCACGGAAATATTTGGCAGTTACGAAGAATAGTTGTAATTTTGCAGTCTGAAAGTGAAAAAGGCTATAATGGGCGTGTCTATTGAGGGCATGAAAGATGTGAAAACATTCCCATGACGTCTATAGTAATAACCCAATAAACAAAAAAAGAAAATGAAAAAAGGTATCCATCCCGAAAACTATCGCCCCGTCGTATTCAAGGATATGTCCAACGGCGATATGTTCCTCTCAAAGTCTACATGCAAGACCAATGACACAGTAGAGTTTGAAGGTGAGACTTACCCAGTGGTAAAAATCGAAATCTCAAGCAGCTCTCACCCCTTCTATACAGGCAAGAGCAAGCTGGTCGATACAGCTGGTCGCGTAGACCGCTTCATGAACCGTTACGGCAAGTTGAAGAAGTAATATACCTTTTAACACAAGGATATTATCATCGCAAGATACTGAAAGTGCGTCCTGACGTAGTTGCATATACGTTGGAACGCACTTTTTCTTTCAAAAGAAATCTTTCAAAGAAATACTTACTGAAACAACTCATTAACTATGAAACATCTCAAATCACACCTCTTGCTTCTCATGGCTGCGGCATGCCTCGCTGCTTGTAACGGAAGCGACAGCAATGGAGACTCTGCAAACGGTGACTCTTCCAATGCAAACAAGAACACTGTGACAAGTAGTCTCACTGTCACAGGCGGCCAGAAATCTGTAGTCACCCGCACTGAGTTCCCGAGGGTCAAGGGCGACGCCAACAACACGATTATCGTACACTCCACATCACAATATGGCATCAACTACTGCACAGAGTTTGACCTCAGCAAGAAGTCGCAGCGCTGGAGCTGCTATGCAGTGTACACAACGAACAATGTGCAAGGATGGTCACGTAGCAGTTGGTATAATGGCACAACTTGGGATGGAAAGACATGGTATGGAGACCCCTTCCAGATAGACCCTGCCATACCCGAGAGTTCGCAAGCCAGCATCCGAGAAATGGGACAAAGCGGTTTCCAGCGTGGACACATCGTGGCTTCGCAAGACCGCATCTGCAGCAAGGACGTAAACGGCCAGACATTCTATATGACCAATATGCAACCCATGATAGGCGACTTCAACGAAGGCATCTGGGCTAATATTGAGAAAAAGATACGCGGCTTTGCCACCTCATACGTCAAGACCACAAGCGACACCATGTTCGTCTGCAAAGGTGGTACGATAGATGACGACAGTAAGATTTCAGGCTACACCACCAACCACTTCATCGTGCCCAAGTACTTCTTCGCCGCCATCCTGCTGAAGACAACCAATGGCAACAAGGCTATCGGTTTCTACATAGAGCACAAGGCATGGAGCGACAAAACATCCATGAAGCCACATGTCGTAAACATCGCCAAACTGCAAGAGCTTACTGGCCTCGACTTCTTCTGTAACATGCCAGACGCAGAAGAGAACAAAGTTGAGAACGTCAGTCTCACCGACAACTACTTGAAGCACCAATGGGGAATCGACTAAAAGCGATTTTAAAGGTAAAAAAGTAAAAAGGTAAAAAAGTAAAAAGACATAAATGAAAAAGGTGCGGTTGTTCTACCGCACCTTTTTCATTTATGTCATATTCCGTTGTTATTTCGCAACCTTGACAGAGTCACTGTCGGAAGTCATGGCTTCACTATTCTTGGACTTGGCATTGGCATTCAAATAGTACGACCAATTATAAGACCCAATTTTGGAGAAGCGGAATCGAACTCTATCTGAATACCCTGTACTATAATATGACGAGTAATACTGAATATAACCCGAGAAATAATCATTATCCAAAGAATATTCACTGATAACAGCACTTTCATCATTATCAATAAAATCGATATAAATTTTACCATCCCTTACAGCCCAATTTATACGAGTTGTATAACGGATGGTACTGGAATAAATATCCTGCCAATAGCCATCACCAGAAGCCGAATAAGTATCGGCATTGAAACAAACCTTGGCATTGTAATCTTCATACCAATTACCATCATAATAGTGATTCAAACTCATGTATCCGCTCCACGTACCATCGAGCGTATAAGCTATGTCAGAATCCTTGTCACAGGAACTGAACGAGAGTGCCACCACCAGGAGGATGGCGAACGCCCATATAGACTTCAATCTTTTCATCTTTGTTCGTTTTAAAAAATTAATAATATCGTTAACAGTTGCAAAGGTACACCTTTTCCATGAAAGAGCAAAGGGTTTCGCAAGAAAATGTAGCCTCTCCTGCAAAACCCTTCTCACATATCTCTTTTACCTTTACAAACTAATGCGTTACCTCTTGATAGGGAACTTTGCCTTCTCCGTCGCCGGCAGACTTATCCTTGTCGTTGCCTTGCCGAACGAGAAGTTGGAGGCTTTCACCGAAGTACTGTCGGCTGTCACAGAACTGCTGTCTGCTGCCACCGTGCCATTATGCGCCTTGGCATTGCTGGTGGTCTCGTTCACACGCACCAAGTCAATGTACGCATATTTACCGACCGTGGTTCCTATTCCTATCATGTGTCCGAAGAAGGTATCAACGTCATATTTGTCCTCATAACCAAGATGATAGCCAAAGTTGGAACTACCAGCGTCCATCATGTAAGTACCGTCATTGTCAAACTGGAGGTAGATGTCGCCATAGTTCGAGATGTACCACTTGAACTCCAATGTCTGCTGGTCGGCGATGTTGCCGTCGGCATCAAATACGTAGTCATTTTCGATACCCTCACCGCTCAGAGCGTCAGAAGAAGAAGCATACTGGAAGAACTTCATGTCGGTGGAAAACTCTTTGGTGGTAGTAGTACCGTCATCATTGAGGTCGGTGAACGTCATGCTACCCGCCCACTCACCCGTGAGCGTCCGTGCTATCTTGAGCAGTTTGCTGTCCTGCGACCCCTGCTGTCCATGCTGATAGTCATCGCGGTTCCAGTGTTTGCCACCATAATCATACCACCACTCGCGTTGCGGTCCGTCATAATCGTAAGGAGGATTGTCACACCCCGTAAAGGATGCTGTAAGGAGCGCCAACGCAACCACAGCCTTTATCATCTTTTGTTTTTTCATATCGCTATATTGCTTTAGGATTTATTTCTCTTGTCCGACGGCAGAGCGAGCGCAAAGCATCGTCTGTCGTATTTACAAGTGCAAAGTTACACCATTCCTTGATACGAACAAAGGGATTTAGGAGAAAAAAAGAGGTAAAATCCCTACCGCGGAAAGGATTTTCCCTAAAAGATTTTGCGTTTTCATGCAAAATAGCTACCTTTGTAGCGTATTTTTATGCCCACAGACGATGCGCGGATAACAGCACCAATAACAAAAACAACACAAGCAGATGCCAACCAAACGCTTATCATCACTCATCGCAGCCCTTTGCATGGCTCTGACCATTGTCAGCGCCCCCTACTGTGACATCCGCAAATTCTCCATACTCGACGGCCTTGCCGCCAACACCATCTCCGACCTTGTACAGGGCAAGGACAACCTCATGTGGTTCTCTACCTGGAACGGCTTGTCCTACTACGACGGCTATTCCTTCCACACCTTCCGCGACGACCCCGACGATGTAGACCTGCTCAGCACCAACCGCATCATGTTCATACGTCCCTGCAACAACAACGACGTATGGTGTGTCACCTTCGACCGCAAGCCCTATGTCTACGATACAAGGAAATGCGAGTTTGTCAACGTCAGCAAACAGCTCAACGAACACTTCAACATAGACCTACGCGTAAAGACCATCTATTCCAACCCCGGCGGCAACACATGGCTCACCAGCACCAACGGGAAGTATCTCATCAGGATATGCGACAAGGACATCAACGAGGAGACCACCGAGATGATCTTGCCGGGACAGAAGGGTCTGCGCAGCGGTAATGTCTGGATTATCCGCACGGACAAGAAGAAGCGCGAGTGGATACTCACCGACAAGGGCACGTGCATCTTCGGCTCGAAGTTCAGTACGCCCATCCCCTTCCTGTGGATAAGAGAGGTGGGCAACACCGTGTTCCTCGCCACTGAAGACGGTCGCCTTGCCGTCTACGACGAGCAGAACCACCTGTCTATGGTACCGCTGCCCAAGGGCGTGACGCGCATCAACGAACTAAAGAACACCGGTTACCAGTTGCTCATAGCCACCAACATCGGTGTGATCGTCTACAACCCGCGCACCTTCAAGACCGATGTCATCAACGTGCAGAACCCCAACCAGCCCGTTGCCGATGTCACGAAGATATATGTAGACCACCAGAACATGGTGTGGGCGTTCACCGAGGGACAGGGCGTGACACTCATCAACCCGAAGACCATGGAGCAGCAGTGGCTCTATGCCGATGCCGCCAACCCCGAAGACCGCACTTCAAGCGACAAGTACTTCATCATGGAAGACGAGCACGGCACGCTGTGGACCATCCCCAACCACGGCACCTTCAGCTACTACGACCGCGCCGCTCGCAAGTTGGTGCCCTATACATTGAGGAGCAACTCCTCGGGCAACTACCACATCCCACACATCGCCAAGTACACCATCTCAGACCAGGGCATCCTGTGGGTGACAGGCGTACACGACCTGACACAGATTAACTTCAAGTACCACACCTACACCCTCAACAAACTGGACGAGGGCGAGTCGGAGGTACGCGCCCTCATGCTCACCGCCAGCGGCTACCACTGGGACGGCTACCTCAACGGTATCATCAAGATAAGCGACAGCCACCACCAGAAGATAGGCTACCTCTCACCAAGCGGACAGATCACTCCCCAGCAGGTGCCCTTCGCCAACTGCGGCATCTACTGTCTCTTCCAGGACAGCAAGGGCAGGGTATGGATAGGCACCAACAAGGACGGACTCTATGTGCTCGACGGCGGGAAGCTGACACACTACCGCTACTCCGCTGCCAACAAATACTCCCTGCCGAGCGACACCGTCTACGACATAGTCACCGACAAGCACGGACGCATCTGGATAGCCACCTACGGCGGCGGACTTGCCACAGTGGTGGAAAGCGGAGGCACCATGAAGTTTATCTCCAAATTCTCGGGACTGAGCTATCCGAAGAACGACTACCACAAGACACGACGCATCAACTGCACCGCTACGGGCGAGATATTGGTGGGAACGACAGACGGTCTCATCTGCTTCAGCGACAGCTATAGCAGCCTGTCCAAAATCAAGTTCTACAAGACACCACACATCGACGGCGACACCCTCTCCCCCACTGCGAGCGACATCAACTACACGCTCGTACGCTCCGACGGCTCCACCTACATCTCCTGCCTCGGCGGTTCGATGCAGAAACTCATCTCCAAGACATTGCTGCAGGACAATCTGAAGTTCGAATACCTCAAGTTCATCAACCAGGAAGAAGGCATCGTGCAGGGCATGCTGGAGGACAACAAGGGAACACTTTGGATCGTACGCGAGTCGAGCATCGACAAGGTCAATCTGAAGGCGGGCACCTCAGACGCATACGGTCCCAACGACTTCGACTACAACATGACCTTCACCGAGGCACGCCCCGTGCACAACCCCGCCACCGACGAGATCACTGTGGGAACGCCCAACGGAAGCCTCACCTTCAAACCGGCGACACTCACCAAGACGACATACCAGCCGAAGATTATCTTCACCTCGCTGCACTACAACGGCGAGTTAGCTTCCATACCAATTCTCCACTGTCCCAAGGTGGTGATTCCCGCCAACAAGCGCAACCTGACCATCAGTTTTGCGGCTCTCGACTACACCCGCAAGTACCAGACACGCTACGCCTACCGCATCAAGGGATTCACGCCCGAAGGGAAATGGATACAACTCGGCGGTCAGAACATGATCGGCTTCAACCGCATCAGCCACGGCAACTATGTGCTGCAGGTGAAGGCCACCAACACACACGGCATCTGGGGCAAGAACATCGCAGAACTGCCCATCGAGGTGAAACCCACCTTCTGGGAGAGTCTCTTCGGCAAGTTCCTCATGTTCCTCATGGTTATCATCGCCTTGGGAAGTGGCATCTACCTGTACAACCGCCGCCAGCGCGAGACACTCAACCACGACATGAGCGAGATGAAGAACCGCTTCTTCAGCGATGCCTCACACAAGTTGCGCACGCCTCTGTCTCTCATCGGCGGTCCTATCAAACAAGTATTGGAGAACGACACCAACATGAGTGACGACAGCCGCAACCTGCTGCTCATCGTACAGCGCAACGCCAGCGAGATGCTGAAGATGCTGAACAAGATGCTGAAGTTTGACAACAACACCAACCTCTACCTCGGCGAGGGCAGCGAAGAGGCATTCGAGATAAGCGACACCGCCAGCGGCAACATCGACGACAGCAATGCGAAGGAATACCTCGAAGACCTGAAGTACAACGCTTATGACGACATGGAGAAGGGCGACAAGAGCATCACGCTGCTCGTGGTGGAAGACAACGCCGACCTGCGTCAGTTCCTCTTCACCATCCTCAAGACAGACTACAATGTGCTGCTCGCAGAGAACGGCAAGGAGGGTCTTATCAAGGCACGCGAACATATGCCCGACTTCATCCTCACCGATGTCACCATGCCCGTGATGGACGGTATCACGATGGTGCACTACATCAAGCAGGACACCAACACCGCTCACATCCCTATCATCGTGCTCTCGGCTAAGGCGAGCGAGGAAGACCACCTCAAGGGCTTCGAGGAAGGCATCGACGGATACCTCACCAAGCCCTTCTCGGCAACGTACCTGAAGGGACGCATCGAGGCGGTCATCAACCAGCGTCACGCCCTGCAGCAGGATATGCTGAAACAGATACAACGCTCTGAGAACGAGACCTTCCAGCTCACGCACACCTATCCGCAGACCAACAAGCCGGAAGAGGACCAGGACAAGGCTGTCACCAAGACGCTGTCCATCAACGATGCGACGACAGAGAAGATCGTCAACTTCATCACGAAGAACATCGGCAACCCCGACATGAAGATAGACGACATCGCCTCTGCCATGGGCATGAGCCGCAGTGTGCTCTACGGAAAGATCAAGAATGCAGTGGGCATGACACCTGTCGACTTCGTGCGACACATACGTATCATGCGCGCCACCGAACTGCTCTGTCAGACCGACGAGACGCTCAGCAACATCGCCTACTCCGTAGGATTCTCCGATCCGAAGTATTTCTCCAAGGTGTTCAAGAAGGAAATGGGCATCATTCCGAGCGAATACAGAGAAAACTCGAAGTAAAAGCAGCTGAAAAGCGATAGAAAAGTGATAGAAATGGGCAAGAAATGGACTGGAAAATGACCAAATATATAAAATTTTTAGGTCTTGCTTGCACCATTTCCCCAAAAAGTCGTATCTTTGCAGAACGTTTACAATAGAGAAACATAACAGACAAAAACAAAAAGATAATAGAAACACAAACAAGAAAATGAGAACCGTTTACGAATTCTCTGTCAAGGACAGAAAGGGAAAGGACGTTTCCCTCAAGGAGTATGCCAACGAGGTGCTGCTCATTGTCAACACTGCCACCAAGTGCGGATTTACCCCACAGTACGAAGAACTGGAGAAACTTTACGAGACATACCATTCACAGGGCTTCGAAGTACTCGACTTCCCCTGCAACCAGTTTGGTCAGCAGGCTCCCGGTACTGACGAGAGCATCCACCAGTTCTGCAAACTCACCTATGGCACAGAGTTCTCCCGCTTCAAGAAGGTAAAGGTAAACGGCGACGACGCCTCTCCCCTGTTCAAGTTCCTGAAGGAGAGCAAGGGCTTTGCCGGTTGGGACGAGAGCCATCCGCTCTTCCCCGTCCTCGACAAGATGCTGAGCGAGGCCGACCCCGACTACAAGGAGAATGCCGACATCAAGTGGAACTTCACCAAGTTCCTCATCAACAAGAAGGGTCAGGTCGTTGCCCGCTTCGAGCCTACCACAAGCTTCGAAGTCATCGCCAACGCCATCGAGGAATGGCTAAAACAGTAAGCTTTTTGCTGATCATGCTTATAAATACTGGGGTGTGCCGCACTATTGCGGCACACTTTTTTTTATCCTTTTGTATCATTTTACTTTCCATTTACCACCTTTCAACGCTTGCTTTGCCCATGCAGTCGCAGTGATAATCCCAAGCTGTGAGGACACGCCGCGTTTCACGGCATCATGTGGGTTACCGCACTGATATACAACACAATAAGAAATCCTCACACTCCAACATCTCGCATACATCTTTTTTCGCTGAAAGCGGGGTTCCCGTCTTTGCCTACCATGATGCAAATCTTTTACAAACTTCAGAATCACGAAAACACCATTTGTAAATCATAAAAAATGCTATTATATCTATATTTTGCATAACAAATTGGATTTGAGGTATGAATTACTGCACATATCGTGCACTTAGCATACAATTGTATGTTGACAAAACATTATATTATATACAACAACAAACAACAATTGCATGCAAGAAGACAATGATTATTTAGAACGTTTTGCCCAAAGAGTGCGTATGTTCAGAGAAGAACAAGGCATCTCACAAGAGAAACTTGCAGAAAGGGCAGGGCTACATCGTACCTACATCGGTATGGTGGAGCGACTTGAGCGCAATCCTTCTTTAGTTTGCATTCATAAGATTGCAAATGGATTAGGAATAGATGTAAAGGATTTATTTTAACAAAACTGCATTATGCCATGAAAAAGTTCAAAATTTCAAATGACGAGGTGGCTGCATTATCTGATGCGCCCCATTATGAGTTTCCAAAGTACGTTACACAGTTTATAAACTTGGTGAACAGCAATGCTGGCGGTACACGTCCGAAGGTAGTAGGCCAGATGTCCGAACTTGTCAAAGAGTTTGACGGAAAGAGCATCAACGAATGGATAGGATGGTACTCAGAGCGTTATCCTACAGCCGTAAATGATGCTACAGAAAAGATATGGATCATGTACGAGACCATGAAAAGCGCCTTCAATGCTATTACCAAAGATATGGTTGAAAATTGGGTTAAGGACTTAGTATACGGTAAGACCTATTGTGGCATGAAATTCCAAACGGCCATCATATCCGCTATCGCCAAGCAGTTAGGTGAAAGTTGGAGGGAAGCCGACCCTGCTGAAGAATCAAGGGGAATTGACGGCTTTATTGGCGACAAGCCTCTGCAGATCAAGGCTTCGACATATCGGTTGGAGGCACATCTTTCTGAGGTAATAGACGTTCCCATCGTCTATTACGACAAGAAGAAAGACGGAATCAACATCGAATACAATCCAACTGATTTTCAGTAGTATACTAAAAGGACAGGTTGTGGAGACCTGTCCTTCATCATAACATCTAAATAAATTCGCTAAGAGTTTTGATTTTTACCAGATATGTGTTTTTGGCTTCTTTAAGATTAGGCATTTTTCTTATCGGGACAGGTGTATTGTCGAAATGCAGAACCACATAATAAGGCGAGCTGTGAGGGCTGAAACCTTTTTCCATCAGCGTTTCTTTTGTCCAAATTTGGAATTTACCCTTAGTCGTTAGTTTGAACAATTGTGGTTCATTACCCGCTGTATGCAACAACACATATTGCATGCGTTCAAAACCAGATTGTACCAAAACCGAACCTTTGCTGTCTCCAGCCCGCAAATAACAAATTCCCTTTTGAATCATAAGTTGCTTAAGTTCTGTACGGGCATGGTTGACCAAGACAGTAGGTTCTTCGTTTACCGCATGGAAGATTGTTGAGTCTAACAAGTTTCCTTTGTCCACTAAAATCTTCTTGTCTGTTTCAAACTTACTGCCGAAAGTATTCTTCTTTACATCAACCAATTTATCAAATTTTTGTACGTCCACAAAATGATATGGCAGATTTTCTGACAATTTGTCTAAATCGACTTCTGAAGGTTCTTCTTTCACTTCGAAGACATTGTCCGAATTGCGGTTGGCATTAACGACTTTCTCTTCATAGAACAGCCGAAACTCCTTGTTGATTTCATATCCTATGGAGTTCCTTCCCCATTTACTTGCAGCCAACGCTGTAGTTCCACTTCCCATGAACGGGTCGAGAACCGTGTCTCCTGCAAAAGAGAACATTCTTATCAGACGTTTTGGCAATTCCTCAGGAAAGACGGCGATGTGTTTGTCTTGGCGAGCACCTTCAAACGTCCAGTGGGAACAGAAGTACATATTCCATTCATCAAGGGACAGCTTAGACCTGTCCATTGTTTCCCTTGACACTGGAGCCGCCTTGCCCAATTTCTTGAACAAGAGGATGTGTTCATAGTCAATCTTAACGATACCGCCACGTGGATAAGGAAAACTGCCCATAACCTTTCCACCGCCTGACGTGTGCTGAGAAGTAGGCTTTTGCCATACGATGCTTCCCATATAGTCGAACCCTATCGTTTCGCAGAATCTTATGATTTCAGTATGGATTGGCACAACCTTGTACCTGCCATAGTAAGCAGCCCGTGCGAACTGGTCACCTATGTTGATACACAAACGGCAACCGGGTTCCAACACCCTAAAACACTCGCTCCACACGAGATTCAGATTGTTTACATATTCCTCATAAGAGTCATCAAATCCTATTTGCCTATCAGCACCATAATCCTTTAACTGCCAATAAGGGGGTGAAGTCACAACAAGTTGCACCGATTCGTCGGGAACCAGTGACATATTGCGGCTGTCTCCGTTTACAAGGACATGCTTGGTTGCCATTTTTTACTTTGCTTCTTTGAAGAATGAACGTGTAAAGGGAATGGCTGTCAAATCAGAACTATCCTCGTAGACCACTTTGTACACACCCGTCCCTCTGTCTTCCGAAATGCTTTCAAGATAGTTCAGTTCGATTTCTTTTTCTTGGCTCGTCATCACCTCGCAATTCAATGTTTTGTTGAAATGTTTGATTTCCTTTCCTGAAGCTTTTCGGTTCGCAACAAACTCCTTGTGTGCATCAAACCGTCCCTTTATAAGGTTGTTACACATATCTATGTCCAGTCCGTCTATACCTTCTCGTATAACAGCCTCAAAATCAGAATCTATCTCGTAGCCGCAACTATTACGTCCCAACAGCATGGCGGCTTGCATAGTCGTGCCCGTTCCCAAAAAGGGATCCAACACCACATCGCCTTTTTGCGAGAACATATTTATCAGTCGGAAAGGCACTTCAAACGGATAAGCGGCACTACGCTCACGAGGAGTGTTTATACGCATTTTCTGTTTGGTTCCTTTGATATCCCAGACATCAGAAAACCATACATTGCGTTCCTCCCAGAAGAAAGAGCTTTTCATGCGGTTCAATTTAGCGTCAGCTTTTTTATACTCCCGTTTGGTGCCCTTGCGGAATATGAGAATCCATTCATGCTCTAAAGTGACATAAGCACCACAAGGCAACATTCCGCTCCCCATGAATTTATTGGGTGCATTTGTCTGTTTTCGCCAAATGATATTAGGAAGCCCGACAAACCCCAAATCGAAGCAGGCCTTGGATATTCGGCTGTGATTGTTGTAGAGTGCGAAATTCCCGTTTATCGTTCGAGTAGCATCACCAATGTTGACGCAAAGAAAACCGCCGGACTTCAAGACTCGGAAACATTCTTTCCAAACCTTATCCAATTCTTGATGCATCAGCTCGAATGATACTTCTGGGGTCTTTTCAAGATTGGAGCCTATCTCTGGGTTTTGCTCCGACATGATCTCGTCCCACATCTCAATCATAGGATATGGGGGAGATGTAACGACCAAATCAATGCTTCCGTCTTCCGTGAAGGTCATATGCTGGGAAGCGCCTATATGTATGAAATGTTTTGTTGTCATAAGAACCCTGTTTTGTTTTTACTGCAAAATTACTGATTTTTATCTTAAGAAAAGCGTAATACGCAATAAAATTGATATCTTTCAGTTTTTCTCATTTCATCTTTCCATCTTTATCTTCCTTACTTTCAATGGCGTATGCCCATTTTTACCCTTTTACCTTTTTACCCTTTTATCTTTCGAAGTGATGACGATGACAGATGACAGTTCGTTTTCCGCAACTCCCCCCTTGGAGAAAAGGGTAAGAGAGAAAGTTTATATT
>CAVCDC010000019.1:0-33411 GCA_963600865.1 Firmicutes bacterium CAG:103 | reverse complement strand
GTCATTGTCATTGTCATCACTTTTTGCCTGCATCATTGCCATGTCTAAAAAACTTTGCTTAAGTTGTACAAGCTAACTATGAGATAGTTAGACTACATGCTTCGGTGAAACACCGAATATCCAAACAACACACAAGAAGCAACAAATCACAGAGCAGCATCTCAAAAAAAGTCTTCGACAACGAGAGTGAAACCGAAAAATCAAGTTAAATAAATTTAAATTCGATGTTGTCACAGGAAGAAGGATACAAGTTTCAAATGTTTTTTTATACCTTTGTAAAAAATATGCGCATATTATGAAAAAGTATCTACTAACTCTTCTGATGTCAGCCCTCATGCTCGGGGCTGCCCCTGTACGCACGGCAGCTATGCCCAACGTAGAGATTATAGACAATGACATGCAGCAGATTACCATCAGCGTGCTCACGGGTGGCGTATTGCACGTGACAGGTGCCAACGGACAGACGCTGCAGGTGTACAACCTCTTGGGCGTGAAGGTGGCATCCATCAAGGTGGAAGGCAGTGACAAGCGCATCGACCTGCCCCTGAAGCAGGGATGCTACATCGTGAAAGTAGGCGACGTGGTGCGCAAAATCTCAGTTAACCGCTAATGAAAACTGCGCCTGTGCGCCTCATGAAACACTTTCTTTTCTTGTTGCTTGCAGCCATGCTCGTGGGGTGTGGTGAGAAGGTGGTGAACACCAACCGTGATGTTACCATCGCACGCTTCGACTCCCTTGCAGACGCTCGTTTCCAGGCAAGAGACACGCACATCCGACGGCAGATGGAGGCCCTGATGGGACAAGACCGCGACTCCATGACTGCCGACTACCGCACACGCAGCTACTACCGCAAGGGAGGCTCCTTCGTATGGATAGACCGCAAGGGCATAGACCACAGGGCTGACACGCTCCTTGCCTACCTGCGCAAGGTGACGGACATCGGATTCTCTCTCAGGAAGTTTGGCGTCAAGCAGATAGAGGCTGACTTGCAGGCGATACGCACCCTGAAGACGGGCGGCGACGACGTGGAGGAGGTACTCGCCCGACTCGAATACAGGCTCACCAAGGCTTATCTGCGCTATGCTGCTGGACAGCGTTTCGGATATGTCAACCCCACCTTTGTTCTGAATACGCTCGACACCATCGTGCCCGCACGACAGGACTCTGTGCGACGCCCCGTGCGCTACCGTGGACTCTTCGATGTCACTATGGAGCACTCTTCCAAAAGGTTCTTCCTCTCGGCTCTCAGAAAAGCCCAGCACGACTCCTTGGCGCTCTTCCTCAGAGAGATACAGCCCAAGGGCGCACTCTTCGAGACATTGTGCAAGCGATTGAACACCGAAGGCTTGTCGAAGAGCGAGCGCGTCAAGATACTGTGCAACATGGAACGCTGCCGCTGGCGCACAGCCGATGCTCCGCAGCAGTATGACAAGTATGTCCTCGTCAACATTCCCTCGCTCCATCTCATGGCGGTAGACCACGCCGACACGCTCATCATGCGCATAGGATGCGGCAGTTACAAGACGAAGACACCGCTCCTCACCAGTAGGGTGAAACGCATGGATGTCAATCCGAAATGGTTTGTGCCACGGAGCATCGTAGAGCGCGACATCGCCCACCATGCCGGCAACAGATACTACTTCGAGAGCCGTCGTTTCTATGTCATGAAGCGCAGCACAGGCAAGGAAGTGGACCCCTCGGAGGTCTCCTACTCCATGCTTCTCGACCCCGCCTATGCCGTCGTGCAGAGAGGTGGCAAGGGCAACAGCCTCGGACGCATCATCTTCCGCTTCGACAACAACTTCTCCGTCTTCCTGCACGACACGTCCAGCCGTGGTGTCTTCCAGCAAGCCGACCGCAGTGTGTCACACGGATGCGTGAGAGTGGAGAAACCCTACGAGCTCGCTGAGTTCCTCATCGGTGACGGAAGGGAGGAACTCAAGGACAAGGTGCGCTACTGCATGACTGCCGACTCCATAGCCGACCGCAGCATGGTGGTGGGAAGCGTCAAGGTGGAGCCGAATGTGCCCATCTTCATCACCTACTACACGCTCTACCCTGCCCGACAGGGACGGTTGGAGGAGTATGCCGACATCTACGGATATGACAGTGTCCTGTACCGCGGACTGCTCAACTATCTCTGAGTGTCATAGATGTTCCAAATTATTTGAACTCATTGAAATTATTTGAACCATAGAGTTTTGAATATATAATATTAATCCATAACTGTAAGTCAACGGATGGCGATAAGCGACAAGGAAATGGCAGAGATGCTCGCCTGCACGCTCACGAGGCGTGAGGGATTCGAGGCACTCGTACACCAGTATAGCGAGAGACTGTACTGGAAGATACGCAATATCGTCATCACGCACGACGATGCCGACGATGTGCTGCAAAACACGTTCATGAAGGCGTGGCAGGCGCTCGACTCCTTCCAGGGCAAGTCGTCGCTCTCCACATGGCTCTATCGCATCGCCGTCAACGAGGCTCTCGACCACCTGCGACGCAAGCACGCCGAGACGACAAGCATGGAGGAGTCGGCAAGTGTAGCCAACCGACTCTTGGCTGACAACTACTTCGACGGCGACAAGACGCAGGCCTTGCTGCAGGAGGCTGTCGCCAAACTGCCCGACGTGCAGCGCACTGTCTTCACCATGAAATACTTCGACGACATGAAATATTCGGAGATAAGTCAGATTCTTGGCACCACGGAGGGGGCACTCAAGGCGTCCTACCACCTCGCAGTAAAAAAAATAACTGAATATTTACACGCTTTCGATTAAACCCAGCGCTTCGTAATACGTCTAAAACAAAGAAAAAAGAGACAATTATGACAAAGGAAGAACAGATTCTGATGGAGCAGTTCGGACGCAAAACGTCATTCCGCGTCCCCGAAGGTTATTTTGACTCGTTGGCCGACAGGGTGATGAGCAACATTCCGCAGGTGGCTCCTTCGCATATCGACATCAACGACCACGCTGACGCTGCTGACAACGCCAAGACAGCCAAGGTGGTGCCTCTGTGGCACAGGGTGGCTACAAGGCGCGCCGTTGCCGCTGTTGCTATCGTCGCCATGATGACGGGTGCAGCCATCGGCTTTGTACGCCTCCACCACGGAGGGCATCAGGCTCAGCTCGCAGCTCAGACTAATAGTGTGCAGCATACCGCGGCTTCCTCTTCTGAGTCGAGCATGTTCGACGAGGCCGTGGAATACACCATGTACGACAACCAGGACATCTATGCTTCTCTCGTGTCGGAGAGCAGACAGTAAGCAGACAAAGACAGACGGTGAACAGGCAGAGAACAGGCGGTAAGCAGACGGCAAGCTGACAGAGAGCTGGCGGAGATGCATACGAAAGGAAGTTTGCTCTATGTGTAAACGTTTTTGCAGAATGCTGCCAAGGAATATCCTAACCTACAACTATTTACATTTTACATTTCAAGGAAAATGAAACTCGTTATTTTCAATAGTCATATCAAGAAGTTCATTGTGCTCGTGTTGGTCGCCCTCATGACTTCCGTCACTGCTGGGGCGCAAAACAAGAACAAGCCCAAGGGCTTCGACCCCAAGAGATTTCAAGCCGAACTGGAGCAGTTTATCACCACCGAGGCTGGTCTCACCCCGCAGGAGGCTTCGGTCTTCTTTCCCGTTTATCGTGAGATGACGAAACGTCAGCGCATGCTCTTCGATGAGATGCGACGCTACCATCATGTGGACACGCGCAACAACGAGGCATGTACGCAGGCCATCCGCAAACAGGACGAACTGGACATCGAGATGAAGCAGCTCCAGCAGGAGTTCCACGGTCGCTTCATGCTCATCCTTCCCGCTGGCAAGGTCATGAGCGTCATCAAGGCAGAGGAGAAATTCCACCGTCAGATGTTCAAACGCATGAGGCCGAAGAAAGACTAAGATAAAGGTAAAAGAGTAAAAGGGTAAAAAGGTAAAAAAAGAGCTAACGCCGTTGAGGTATTCGAAAATGAGCCACAACGGCGTTAGCTTTTTCCATCTTTCAATATTTCCATCTTTCCATTTCTTTTGATGACGATGACAATGACAGTGCGAATTTCCGCTTATTACCATCTCAAGTCCTACGTATAGAAACAAAAAAAACGACCATCGGAAAGACGGTCGAATTTCTATCAATAGAGTTATGTTGGGAAAAGTGGGTGGTGATGGATTCGAACCACCGAAGGTATAACCAGCAGATTTACAGTCTGCCCCATTTGGCCACTCTGGTAACCACCCGAAGCTTTATCTTCTCAAAAGCGATTGCAAAGGTAATGCTTTTATTTTGTTCCACCAAATTTTTCCATGATTTTTTTTCAGATTTCATCGAAAAATGATATTTTTACGGGAAGTTAAAGGACGTTTTTGTGGCGTTAGCCTTTCCATATTTCCAAATTTCCAAATTTCCATATTTCCATATCAACGGCGTTAGCTTTTTTACCTTTTTACTTTTTTACCTTTATTTTATTCGAAGAGGTTTGATTCCGCATGCCAGAAGCCATCGTGGCGTTTCTTCCCTCCTTTCACCACATCGCTGCTCTTCTCCTGTATGCGATTAGTGTTCTTGATGATTCTCTGCCACATTTTCAGTACTTTATCTGATTTCTTGCCCGTGTCGTGGATGAGTGCACAGCGAGCCACCACACTGCTGTCGGGGTACATGATGGTGTCCAGATGAGCCTCCTTACCCTCGTTGCCGAAGAAATAAGACAGGTCGCGAGGCTTGGAGAACGCATTCTCATCAGTCATCTTCTTCAGTACCATCTTGCTGCCCACGCAACTGACGTATTTGCACGACTTCATCGTCTGTATGGCGACATATCCCTGGCAGAGGTAGTTGATGAAATAAGACGCAGCCTTCGGGTTTTTCGCATACTTCGGAATCACCCAACCGTCTATCCACACGTTGCTGCCCTCCTGAGGCACCTCATATCCGAGTTGGATGCCTTTCGGAGCTGCAAGGTTCATACACCACGTAGCGTCTCCGCTCCACACCATATTGATCCAGCCCAAGTGGCGTGCGAACACCGTCTCGTTGAGGTCGGCTACCCATCCCTTGACGTTGCCCTTCAGTGTGTTCAGCATCTTCTCTGCCGTGCCTATCGCCTTGGGCGAGCAGTCGTTGAGCAGGTTGGAGAGACGTAACGTACTATCCATCAGATTGTAGCGGTTGGCGTAGATGAGAGCCGCACCATAGCAGTCGCGGTAGGAGTCGAGCATGAGTATCTCGCCACGGTAGGCGGGGTTCCACAGCGCATACCATGTCTGGGCGTCACGCTGGGGGACATACTTCTTATTATATAGTATACCGCACGTTCCCCACATATAGGGCACGGCATAGTCGTGAGCCATGCGCCCAGAGTTGCTCACGTTGTCGAGCATCTTGACGGTATAGGGAGACACATTTTGCAGATAGTTGGGCGTATGGCCGAACGCCGTGTCGATGGGCAGCAGGAGGTCTTTGCGCAGCATGCGCTCGATGATGTATTCCGAAGGGCACACGGCATCATAGTCCGCGTGGTCGTTCTCTATCTCGGAGAGCATCTCCTCGTTGATGTCGAAGGTGTTGTATTCCACGCGTATCGTCTGGCCTGTCTGCTGGTAATACCACTCAGGGAAGTTGTTGAGCACGTCCTCGCTGATATAGTCGGTCCAGTTGTACACTCTCAGCACTTCGTCGCGGTTTTCCTGCGTGCTGCATCCTGAAAAGAGAAGGGGCATTAAAAGCAATAGGATCAAGTTCTTTCTCATGAGTCTGCTGTGACTTTTAGTTCGTATTGACTGCAAAGTTATCCATTATTTTTTATATGGTGAAAAATTTTCCGACATTTCTTGTACTTTTCCTGCCACTTGTTTCACTATTCGAAAGATTTTCTATACTTTTGTAGGCAAAAAGTGGCTTTATGCCGTAAAAAGAAACAAAAGAATGAACGATTTTCTTCCGCAACTCAAGAAACTCCAACCCATCACTGCAGGCAAGAGCAGCAAGACCGTGACGGGAAAGGAGATATTCTTCATGGTGAAGTCAGGAGAGAATGATGCCTACATCATACCTGTCGACAAGAAACTGAAACCCGTCGAGGCTGACTTCCATTACTATACTGGCGACACCGCCCAACTGCTGCGTAGCCTTGCCTCCATCAAGGACGACATGGCGTTCCAGATATCATGGGACGAGAACGACACGGGCGAAGTGAGTCTCAACCAGAACCCTCACCTACTCTATCAGCTCATCCGCTGCAAGAACATCATCGACGAGGAAGGAAAGCCCGTCAGTGTGCATCCAGACACGACAGTGCTGCAACTCAACCTCAAAAAGGACGATGCCACCGTCGTGCCGCAGCTCTTCGTGGCGGCAGAGGGAGAGGAGAAAGAAGAAAAACTCTGTTTCCTCTCGGACAGTTTTGTTTTGTCGACCGCAAGCAAGGCAGCATCCGATAGGGCTGAATCAGATAATTCTGCATCCGACAAGGATTCGAAAACTCAGGCAGACGGAAACTCCATCATCTATCCTGTTGCCTCCGTGGGCGACAACTACAGACAGTTGAGCTATTTCTTGTCGCCTTTCTCAGAGAGCATGTTAGAGCAGTACCTCTCTGTTTTCTTCTCATTTATCGAGAACGTGCAGGTATCATACGAGGATTACGAGGTGGAGTTCTCCGAGAACGACGCCATCCCTACCCCGTCGCTCTCTTTCGAGAAGATAGATGCCGACAAGACACTCTTCCTGCGACTCATGGAGTCGGTGAAGGGACTGCCGCTCGACTTCGTGCAGCAGTTTGACCTCAGCATGGTGGCTTCACTCTCGCTCGACAAGAAGATCAAGGTGAAGCGACTCGCACACCTTCCCATCGAAGACACCATCGCTGCACTCAGAAAGGAAATCATCTCATACGCCCCCAACAAACAGGCGCAGAAGGACGTGTATGTAGAGGACAATCTCTTCATCATCCCCGAGGAGACAGTAGGTCCCTTCCTGCTCCACGCATTGCCCTCGCTCATACGCACTTACCAACTCGTGGGTGCCGAGAAACTGCGCCAGTACAAGGTGAAGCCCGTCATGCCGAAGTTGAACATCAACCTCTCCTCTGGCATCGACTTCTTGGAGGGTGACGCCATGCTCGAAGTGGACAATGAACAGTTTACGCTCCAGCAGATACTGCAGCAGTACAACAAGAAGAAATACATCCAACTGTCTGACGGCAACCGCGCCATCATCGAGGATGGATACATGCGGAAGTTGGAGCGTATCTTCAGTCAGAAGAAAGGAAAGGACGGCAAGGTGAAGGTGTCGTTCTTCGACCTACCCGAGATAGAGGACCTCATCAATGGTCCATTGGAAGGCGAGGCGTTCAAGCACCACAGAGAGGTGTACGAGGGCTTCAACCACCTGGCAGAGGCGAAGCTCAAGACGCCGAAGCTGCAGGCCACTCTGCGTCCCTACCAGCAGGAAGGAATCAAGTGGATTAAGTATCTGTATGACAATAGTTTGGGCGGTTGTCTTGCCGACGACATGGGTCTTGGTAAGACAGTGCAGACCATCGGCGTGCTCACGCTCATCTATCCGAAGGAGAAGAAGCCGACACTCATCGTCATGCCGAGAAGTCTGCTCTTCAACTGGCAGAACGAGATACAGAAGTTTGCTCCACAGCTCTCTACCTATACTTATTATGCTGGTGACCGAGACATCAAGGAGGCGATGAAGCACCAGGTGATTCTCACCACCTACGCCATCGTGCGCAACGACATCAAGGACTTCAGCAAGAAGAACTTCCACTATGTCATTCTCGACGAGAGCCAGAACATCAAGAACATGACGACGCAGACCACGCAGGCTGCTCTCCTGCTTCATGCCGACCATAGACTGGCGCTGAGCGGAACGCCAGTGGAGAACAACCTCACGGAACTGTACTCGCTCTTCCGCTTCCTCAACCCCACGATGTTCGGGACGCTCGACGACTTCAACAGTCGCTATGCTACGCCCATCCAGCGTGACAACGACAAGGACACGCTCTACAGTCTGAGGAAGAAAATCTTCCCCTTCATGCTGAGAAGACTGAAGAAGGATGTGCTCAAAGACCTGCCCGACCGCATCGAGCAGACTCTCTATGTAGAAATGAACCAGGAGCAGCACGAATTCTATGAGCGCCGCAGGCTCTACTACTTCAACCAGGTGAGACAGACCATCGCCACGGAGGGCATCCATAAGTCGCAGTTTATCATGTTCCAGGCTCTCAACGAGTTGCGACGCATCGCCTCCATTCCCGAGAGTCTCAGTGACGGACACATCAAGTCGCCCAAGCTCGACCTGCTCACGGACACTCTCCTCGAAGCCGTCGCCAACGGACACAAGGTGGTGGTGTTCTTCAACTTCATCGCGGGCATTGAACAGCTCAGCGACCGACTCGACCAGAACGGCATCGACTACGCCTGCATGACGGGTTCCACTCGCGACAGAAGGAGTATCGTGGAGCGTTTCCAGAACGACCCGCAGTGCCGCGTGATGCTCATGACCCTGAAGACGGGTGGCGTAGGTCTCAACCTCACCGCCGCCGACACTGTGTTCATCTTCGAACCATGGTGGAACAAAGCAGCAGAGGAACAGGCCATCAACCGACTCCATCGCTTCGGACAGAAAGCCAAAGTGCTCAGTTATTCACTCATCACACAACAGACCATCGAGGAGAAAATCCAACTCCTGCAACAGCAGAAAGCAGAGCTCTTCGAGGGATTGATAGGTGCCGACAGCTCTTCGTCAAAACAGTTGTCGGAAGATGACATTAACTTTATCTTGGGATAACCCTTTAAGATGGAAATATGAAAATATTGAAATATTGAAAGATGGAAAGATGGAAATATTGAAAGATTGAAAGATGAAAAAATGAAAAGATGAATGATGAAAAGTCTGACTCCACAAAGGCATTTGGATTCTTCACTCTTCCCTCTTCCCTCTTCACTCTTCCCTCTTCACTCTTCCCTCTTCACTCTTCCCTCTTCACTCTTAACGAAATAAAGCAACTATGATAAAAGACCTATTCGGCAATCTTGTTGACGAGACAAATAATAATCTTGTCTTTTCCCCTGCAAGCGACCCACGTCCCGCCAAGGAGATATTTATGCCTCCTAAAGAACTCTTGAATGAACTGAGTAAGAATCTTGAATACCACACAGAGGCTGATCTGATAGCGCATTTCGAATTTTGTTATCAGTTTGCCAAGAAGTATCGACTGTATTACATCAATAACAAAGGCAAGGAAGTATGCCCGCCCCCCGTTCAGAAAATTTTCTCCTCTGAAAAGGTATACAAGAAAGACTGGACCAATTTCTATGCCGTCCTGCTCTATTACCGCAACCTACATTATTTCGTCGACGAAATGTCGGGCGCAGAAAGGAGGGTGTTGGAACAGGTCATAGAAAATCACTACATGACGGTGTACGACGTCGAGCAAAAGTTAGGCGAGAAAGCCACGCATTTAGTGAAAAGATCTTACTACTCCGAGTATGATGAACTTCTGCCAAAGTTATCCCTCTGGTATGACAAGAGAACTCTGGTAGGCGTTAACGGTTATGGCAGACGATACGTCGATCACATATTCTTGAAGAGAGGAATGCGCAGCCATCTGTTGAGGGCGCTCCATCCCGACTGGTTCTCTGTAAAGAAAATAGATGAAATCCCTTCGGATATGGATTTGCTCGTCTATAACAACGAACGGGACATTCATACCATCTTTCCTATGATCAGGGTGATGTTCAGGACCCGTCAAATCGACTTCGGCACCAGCAAGTGTACTGCAACGACCATCAAGGCTGTGGCGAAGATGACGGCTGTAAGGGAGTTCTTTCAGACGAACAAGAAAGAGGGTGAGCGACTTGCGGCTTCCCTGTTCACTAACATTTACTGTCTGGATGCCTCAGAGTACGGTGTGGGCGACTTCTCCGTCGAAGACGACATCAAGAGCATATGGGTAGACGTGTCTCAGGAACCTGAGTATTTTCCAGCGCTCATCCTTTCGCACATCACTGGCTTTAGAAAACCACAAATGGCCAACTGCACGTGTGAAGACTTGTGCCTCGACATCATGGCTATACTGAGAAAATGGGGAGAGGACAACAAATGGATGGATGTGAAAAGCATCTGTCACGCTGTCCGAAACGTCACCAACGACTCGGAATACAATTGCGCATGGCTTAATGCATACGATTTTGAGAAGATGAAACTCAATAACTCGTATGACAGAAAAGACATCTATGCGGCCGATATCATCACTGAACTCACCTACCCGTTCATAAAGGGCTACATCTTTATGATGGCGGTCTTCGGCATGGCTGAGATTGCCTACCGCAAAGAACCGGCTCCAGGAGACACGTGCTTCTACGACACGTTGAAGTATATGCGGCTTACTCCTCTCGGGAAATATGCTCTCGGGATGACCAAACAATACGAGAAACCGAAAGCTGACAGCGGGGTGTCTAAACTCTTCGAACTGTATGAGGACAACCTGATGGTGAAGGCTTTGGGCGCAGTGAACCCCTACGAGTCGGTTCTCAACAACATGGGGACACCTATCTCCAAACATCTCTACAAGGTAAGTTATGAGTCGTTCCTCAGCGGTTGTACGTGCAAGAGCGACGTCACTAATCGCATCAATTTGTTCCGTGACTACATCTGCCAGCAACCGCCAGCCAACTGGGAACAGTTCTTCAAGGCTATGGAAGACCGCTCCAAACCGATGAAGGCTCCCACGAAAAAGTACTCTCTACTACAGATTCCAAGCGACAACAAGGAGTTGCAGCGCATCCTCCTCACCGACCCCACCATCAGAAAATATTCTCTCAAAGCAGAGGGCTTCATCCTCTTGGTGGAGACTGCCAACAAGAGTAAAGTGGTAGATGCACTGAAGAGGTACGGATACCTTTTATAAAGGTAAAAGAGTAAAAAGGTAAAGAAGTAAAAGGGCGATTTTAAAGGTAAAGAAGTAAAAAGAGCTAACGCCATTGCGAGGATTCGAAAACGAAACTCTGCGGCGTTAGCTCTTTTTTCTTTGAATATCTCAATATTTCAATACTTCAATCTTTCCATATTTCCATATTTCCATATTTCCATATTTCTTATTTCACGATACCTTTTTCGAGGTATTCCACGAGGTTGCAGCGTACACGCTCACCAGCGTCTTCGGCAGCTACCTTTGCCATGTCGCTCTCCACCATGATCTTCACGAGGTCCTCGAAAGAAGTGGTGTTCGGGTTCCAGCCCAACTTAGCCTTAGCCTTGGTGGGGTCACCCCAAAGATTGACAACGTCTGTGGGACGGTAGAAGTCGGGCGACACCTCTACGAGCGTCTTGCCGATGAGTTCCTCGGGACCTTCCACGCAGATACCCTTCTCGTTCTCGTCCTTGCCCTCCCACTTCAGCTCGATGCCTACATAGTGGAAAGCCAACTGTGCGAACTCGCGAACGGAGTGCTGCACACCAGTGGCGATGACGAAGTCCTCGGGCTTCTCTGCCTGGAGGATGAGCCACATACACTCCACGTAGTCCTTGGCGTAACCCCAGTCACGGAGAGAGTCAAGGTTGCCGAGGAAGAGCTTCTCCTGCTTGCCCTGCTTGATGCGAGCTGCGGCAAGAGTAATCTTACGTGTTACGAAAGTCTCGCCACGGCGCTCACTCTCATGATTGAAGAGGATGCCCGAGCAGCAATACATATTGTAAGCCTCACGATACTCCTTCACAATCCAGAAGCCATACTGCTTTGCCACGGCGTAAGGAGAGTAAGGATGGAAGGGAGTGTTCTCGTTCTGAGGAACCTCCTCCACCTTGCCGTAAAGTTCGGATGTGGAAGCCTGGTACATGCGACAGGTCTTCTCAAGACCGCACTGACGGATAGCCTCCAAGATTCGGAGCACACCTGTGGCGTCGACATCGGCAGTAAACTCAGGTGAGTCGAAGCTAACCTGCACATGACTCTGTGCGGCGAGGTTGTACACCTCTGTCGGCTTCACCTTGTTCATCACCTGAATGATGCTCATAGAGTCGCCAAGGTCGGCATAGTGTAAGTGGAAGTTGGGTTGACCTTCGAGGTGGGCGATACGCTCGCGATAGTCGGTAGAAGAGCGGCGGATGGTGCCATGCACATCATAGCCTTTCTCCATCAACAACTCTGCCAAATAAGAACCGTCCTGTCCGGTGATTCCCGTAATAAGTGCTACTTTTCTGTTTTCCATTATTTTCTGAATGATTTATTGGATGCTTTATTAGTGACTTTATTAGTTATTTTATTAGTGCTTTATTAGTGACTTTATAGTTCTGAACCTATGTAAATAAAAAATCGATGCGGACAGAGTGAATTTATCCGTATCTTTCTAAATTTTTCTGCAAAATTACGCTTTTAATTTCTATCTGCCAAGGGAAAGGGCAAAAAAATAGGGTGGTATGAGATTTACCACCCTATTTTGAATATCCTAAACCGATTTATTTCACCATATTCGCTATTGTCGCAATCATGGCTGCGATGCTCGACATGCTCGAACCGAGGCTCATGCCCTCAGCCACAGACATCTTGCGCTTCAGCTTGCTCGGCACGACAATCTCGCAACCAGGCTTTACCTTTGCACCATGACTTACCTTCGACACCTTGCCGTTCATATAGATGATGTAAGCCTTGCTCTTCACAGCGTCGGAAGCAAAGCCGCCTGCCTGGTCGATATAGTAAGATGCGCTCTTGCCCTTCTGGTAAGCCACAGTGTTGGAGTACATCACAGCACCGTTGACCTTCACGGTTCCGTCATACTCAGGGATGACCAGTCGGTCGCCCTCACGCAGTACGAGGTCATCGTCGCCTCCTGGTTCCTTGATGGCTGCTGCCAGGTCGATACCAACGGTGTACTCTTCTGGCACATTAAACTTCTCCAGTTCGGTGTTGCTGGCGTTAGAAGCCTGCTGTTGTATGGCAGAGGCATTGTTGCTGCTGGCTGCCAGTTGCAGGATGTTCTTCTGCTGGTTCTCACGCTCCTTCTTCATGATGGTGATCATCAACTGGCGCTCCGTGTCGTTGGTCTTGCGTATCAGTCGTGCACCGTTGATGTAGGCGTGAGCTGTTGCACCGCCAGCACGATTGTAGAGGTCTGTGAGTCGGCTCGGGCGCTTGTCCATGGCGAATGTACCGCCAAACATCACCTCGCCTTCCACACTCACGTTCTGCAGTTCTGTGTAGCTCGGGTTCTTGTGGACATACACCTCATCGAAGGGCATGAGCACGAAGCCTGGTGTACCGTCAACGACAAAGCCGTCCTTCAGCGACAGGTCGAATGTCTGGGCGATGGTGCTGCTCGGAGCTGTTGCCTTCGGGTCGGAGACGCGTCGGCTCACGGATACTTTCACTACCGATGCCTTCTCGGTGAGTCCACCAGCCTGTAGCACAAAGTCCTCTATCGTCTCGTTGTCAGCAAACTTATATGTTCCTGGATAGTTTACCTCACCACGGATTGTGATGGTCTGCTCTATCTGTTTGTCCTGTCTTGTCGGGATGAAGAGCACGTCGTTCTCCTTCAGGGGCACGTCTGCCACCTTGCCGCTCATGATGCCAGCGATGTCAAGACTGATTACCTCCAGTGTGCGGTCGCTCTTCATGCGGTGCATCACTGCGCGTGCTGTGAAGGCATCCTCGGTCAGTCCCTCTGCATGTTCCACAAGGGTGCGCACACTGTTGATTTGTTCTCCGATGTTGTACATACCTGGACGGAAGACAGCACCCTTCACCTCCACTGTGTTCGCATAGCGTGGCAGGATGGAGTCGACGGAAACAGAGTCACCGTCGGCGATGCGGAAGCTCGAAAAGTCAAACTCCTCCACGTTGAATACTGCGTATTCTCTACCCGTCTTTCGGTTGACCCTTACAGCCTTGGTGTAGGCGTCACCCGTAAATCCACCAGCATATTTGAGGATGGAATGGATGCTCTCGTTCTTCTTCATCTCATAGAACATTGGTCGCTTCACCTTACCCGTGATGTTCACGAGGCAGTCGTAAGGACCAACTACTATGACATCTCCCTCGGCAAGTCGCACGTTGCCCGTGAGCTTTCCGTTGAGTATATAGTCATAAATATCTACTTGAGAGATCAGTCGGTTGTTCCTGTAAACCTTGATGTTACGCAGTGTACCGAGGTCGTTGGTGCCACCAGCCATATAGAGCGCATGGAACACAGTGGCGAAGGCAGAGAGCGTATAAGTACCAGGAGCCTTCACCTCGCCCATGATGTTGACCATGATGGTCTTGGTCTGCCCCACGGTGAGTTTCACCTTACTGCTGCTGTATCTGCTTCCGAGCGTGCTGCGCAGACGGCTGTTCGCCTGAGCCACGGTCAGTCCACTCACCTGCACGGGACCGAAGCCGTCGATGGTCACCTCTCCATCAGGAGAAACGGTGCCTTGGATGGTCTTCTGCGAAGCCCCATAGATGTCGATGATGACAGCGTCGCCAGGACCAAGTCTGTAGTTCTGTGGAGTGGCGATATTCATGTTCGGTTCGAAACTCAACTCCTTGTTGTTGAAGATGTCTCGTCCGAACACTTTCTTACGGTTTTTCTCCTTCTCGGCAAGCAGTCGTTTCACCATCTGTGCCGTGTCGGCCACCATGCCGTCCATCTCGTCCTGGAAGTCAAGGTATTCCTCATCGTCATTGTTGTACGTATGAGAATAGTGAGTGTCTTTCTGAGCCTTCACACGATAGCTGGAGTAATTGGAAGCCTCGCTGTCGGCTTTCTTGCCATAGTCGGAGCGTTCCTTTCCGTTGTTCTTGCGCAGTCGTGAGTCACTGTTGTCCGTGCCTGTGCGCCCTGTCGCGTCGGAGAGCCCGCCCTGCTGTTGCATCTTCTCATACTTGGTGCGCACACGGCGTATCTGCTGAATGTCCACACCGCGCTGCATGAGCTTGGTCACTATCTGGGCATTGGAAGTTCCTGAACTGTGTTCTTTGGCAACGAAGTTCATCACCTGGTCGTCAGTCATACTGGACGACTGAGCCGAGACGGTGCCGCACACAGCCAAGAGCATCATTGCCAAGACTAAGTATTTCTTCATCCTTTTGTGAGTGTTTTGTTTGTTTTATTCGAAAAATATGCATGTTATTATTAGATAACACGAATTTTCCTTTTTTGTTGTGCGCAGAGGCAGAAAAATTTCAATACTGTCTCAGAGCCGCCAACAACTCTATATTTTCGCTCTTCGCTCCGATGGTGATGCGCAGGCAGTTGCCACAGAGCTGCACACTGTTGCGGTTGCGCACGATGATGCCGCGTTCCACGAGGTAGTCGTAGATGGCTTGGGCATCTGTCATCTTCGCCAAGAAGAAGTTGGCATCAGTAGGAAATACCTTCTCGCATATCGGCAATTCCTTGAAGGCGGCCATCACCATCACCCTCTCCTGCAGGATGAGTTTCACCCAGTCGTCTACACGGTAGGGGTCGTTAAGTATTTCGAGTGCCTCCTTCTGCGTGAGGAGGTTGACATTATAGGGATATTTCACCTTATTAAATATATCTATGATGTCCTTGCTCGCAAAAGCCATGCCTAATCGGATGGCTGCACATCCCCACGCCTTGCTCATGGTGTTGAGCACGATGAGGTTGTGATACTTGCCCAATTGCAGGCGGAACGGCTTGTCTGTAGTGGCGAAGTCGCTGTATGCCTCGTCCACCACGACGATGCCGTCAAAGCCTTGGAGCACGCCCTCGATGGTGTCTGGCGAGATGAGGTTGCCCGTAGGATTGTTGGGACTACAGATCCACACCACCTTCGTATGACTGTCGCAGGCTGCCAACAGGCGGTCGGCAGTAATCTGATATTTCTCGTCGAGCAGCACAGTGCGATATTCCACATCGTTGGTGTCGGCGCACACCTCGTACATGCCGTAGGTAGGAGCTATTGCCACCACGTTGTCCACCTTCGGTTCACAGAAGATGCGGTAGACGAGGTCTATCGCTTCATCAGAGCCGTTGCCCAAGAAGATGCTGTCGGCAGGGACTCCCTTCAGTTGACTGAGCCTTGCCTTCACTTCTGTCTGCAGGGGGTCGGGGTATCTGTTGTAGGGACTATTGTATGGGTTCTCGTTGGCATCGAGAAACACGCGTGCAGTCTTGCCGCTGAACTCGTTTCTCGCACAACTGTACGGTGCGAGATTCCAGATGTTGTCACGGCAAAGTTCTTTTAATTCTCTCATATCTACTTCTTTTTCGTTGCTTCCACTCTCAGTCTCATGGCGTTGGCATGCGCCTCCAACTGCTCGTTCTCAGCCATGGTCACCACGGCTTCGCCGATGTTGGCAATGCCTTCCTCAGTGAGATGCTGGAAGGTTATCTTTCGGTTGTAACTGTCAAGGTTGACACCGTTGTAGGCAAGGGCGTAACCGTGAGTTGGCAGCGTATGGTTGGTACCACTGGCATAGTCACCGGCACTCTCACAGGCATAGTTTCCGAGGAACACGCTACCTGCGTTCACCACCTTCTCAGCCATCGCCTCGTAGTCGGCGGTGGCGATGATGAGATGTTCAGGGGCATAGACATTGCTCAGAGCCATCGCCTCGTCCATGTCATGGACAAGGATAAACTTGGAGTTGTCGAGCGAAGCCTGTGCCATCTCCTTGCGAGGGAGTCGCTCCAACTGTGTCTTCACCTCCTGCTGTACTTGTTCGATAAGTGCAGGCGAGTCAGTGATAAAGAATACTTGCGAGTCGAATCCGTGCTCAGCCTGCGAGAGAAGGTCTGCCGCCACGAAGACGGGGTTGCACGTCTCGTCGGCGATGACACACACCTCCGAGGGACCAGCAGGCATGTCGATGGCGACATCGTGGAGGGACACCTGTTGCTTGGCAGCCATCACATACTGGTTGCCCGGTCCGAAAATCTTGTACACCTTGGGCACACTCTCCGTTCCGTATGCCATCGCTCCGATAGCCTGTACGCCTCCAGCCTTGAATATCTTGCTCACACCAGCTACCCTTGCAGCCACAAGGATGGCAGGGTTCACCTTTCCCTCGGCGTTGGGAGGAGTGCAGAGTACTATCTCTTCGCATCCAGCTATCTTTGCGGGGGTGGCGAGCATGAGCACCGTAGAGAAGAGGGGTGCCGTACCGCCAGGGATATAGAGTCCCACCTTCTGGATGGCGACACTCTTCTGCCAACAGGTGACACCCGGGCAGGTCTCAACCTTGACACCGTCAAACTTCTGACTCTCGTGGAAGCGGAAGATGTTGGCGTGTGCCTTTTCGATGGCTTCCTTCAACTGTGGCGTAATCAGCGTCTCTGCTTCGTCCATCTCCTTTTCTGTGACGGCGAGCGACGAGAGCTTTGCCTTGTCAAATTTCTCTTCATATTGCTTGACGGCAGCATCACCGTGCTTCCTTACATCGTCAAGGACTCCCTCTACCACAGCACTGAGACGAGACACGTCCAGGTGGGGACGCTCCACAAGTGCCGTCCACTCCTCTCTTGCAGGATATTCTATTTTTTTCATTTAATCTTGAAATATTGAAAGATGGAAATATTGAAAGATGGAAATATTGAAAGATGGAAATATTGAAATAAGGAAATGGTTCCTACTTTACAATATCATCTTTTCGATAGGTGTCACAAGGATGCCTTGCGCACCGAGTTCCTTCAATTTGCCAATGATTTCCCAGAAGCATTTCTCGTCAAGAACGGTGTGGATAGAGCACCACTGGTCGTCGGCGAGAGGGATGACGGTAGGACTCTTGATGCCGGGCAGCACCTTGGTGATTTCGCCCACCATGTCCTTCGGCGCATTCATCATCACATACTTCTTGTCCTGTGCCGAGCGCACGGCGTCAAAGCGGAACAACATCTCGTTGAGTATTTGGTGCTTCTTGTCGTCCATGTTCCAGTTGCCGATGAGCAGAGCCTCGCTCTTCATCACCACCTCCACCTCTGCAAGGTTGTTGCTCACAAGAGTAGAACCCGAGCTGACGATGTCAAAGATGCCGTCGGCAAGTCCGATGCCCGGGCTAATCTCCACCGAACCCGTAATGACGTGGATGTCAGCATTGATGCCATTCTTCTTCATGAAGGAGCGCAGGATGTTGGGATAAGAGGTGGCTATCTTCTTGCCGTCAAACCATTTCAGTCCGGGATAGTCTATCTTCTTGGGGATGGCGAGACTGAGGCGGCACTTGCTGAAACCGAGTCGCTTGATGATCTGGGCGTTCTCGCCACGCTCCATAAACTCGTTCTCGCCGACGATGCCGATGTCAGCGACACCGCTTGCTACGCTCTGTGGAATATCATCGTCGCGGAGGTACAATACTTCTATGGGGAAATTGGTGGACTGCACCAACAGAGTGCGCTTGGAAGCACTTACCTTGATGTCTGCCTCCGAAAGTAGATTCATGGTGTCATCGAAGAGACGACCCTTGGACTGTACTGCTATTCGTAACATTTTTGTCTTATTTTTATGATTTTTCATGCAAAAGTAATGCTTTTTGCTTGAATATGCAAGAATATTTGTACTTTTGTAGGCAACTATTATGAAGATAGAATATTTATTGCAAATTGTTGCGTTTTTCATGCTCGTTTCCTGTTCTGCGAAGAAGGAACAGCAGGAAGTAACTCCGTGGGGAACGGCCATCGGAGAGGAAACGAATACTACCACCGAGAGCGGCAAGTCGGGCGGCGCTCTGTCTCTCGACGATATTGTCAGCAACGGTGAACTCATCATGCTTACCGTCAACGGTCCTTCCACCTACTATGAATATCATGGCAGGGGCATGGGACTTTACTATCTGTTGTGCGAGAAGTTCGCCCAACACATAGGCGTGTCTCTGCGCGTGGAGGTGTGCAAGGACACGACCGAGATGGTCAACAAACTCGCGAAGGGCGAGGGAGACATCATCGCCGTTCCCCTACCCCACAATGTCTGGAGCAAGGACAGCAGGCTCAATTTCTGCGGTGCTACGCCCGACAGCACTAAGACGCAGTGGACAGTGGCAAAAGACAATCGCTCCCTTGCCGATACGCTCAATGCATGGTTCAAGCCGAAGTTCATCGCTATGGTGAGGCAGGAGGAGAGTTTTCTCCTCTCTACACGCAGCATCACTCGCCACGTCTACTCCCCTTTCCTCAACCGTTCCAAGGGTGTCATCTCTAAGTATGACAGACTCTTCCAGATGTATGCTCCTACGGCTCGCATGGACTGGCGACTGATGGCCGCGCAGTGCTACCAGGAGAGTTGCTTCGACCCTAACGCAAAGTCGTGGGCTGGAGCGCAGGGACTTATGCAGATCATGCCTGCCACTGCCGCCCACTTCGGATTACCACAGAACATGGTGCACGACCCTGAGGCAAACGTTGCCGCAGCAGCCAAGTACATGGCGGAACTACAGGGGATGCTCACCGACATCGGCGACCCATCGCAACGCATCTGTTATGCTCTTGCCGCCTACAACGGTGGTCTGAGTCACATCCGAGACGCCATGGCTTTGGCCAAGAAGCACGGCAAGAATCCACACAACTGGAGCGAGGCGAGCCAGTTTGTGCTCCTCCTCTCCCAACCCGCATACTACACCGATCCTGTCGTTAAGCACGGATACATGAGGGGTTCGGAGACGGTCGACTATGTGCAGCGCATCCGCTCACGCTGGAGCGATTATAGCGGTGGTGTGTCAGGAAGGATGGTGTCTGGGGCGTCAATATCAGGTTCTTCCTTCCATGCCGCTCCCGTCAAAGCCAAGAGGAAATATAGCGGTAAGTACCATCTATAAAAGTAAAAAGGTAAAAAAGTAAAAAGGTAAAAAAGGGCTGACGCCATTCGAAAAAAACAACGTCAGCCCTTTTTAACTTTAAAATCGCTTCTTTACCTTTACAAGATTTTTCGGGTGATTATGCTCTTTGGTGTCTTAATCTGAATAATGTACACACCCTTTGGAAGGCTACTGAAGTCTATAATCTTCTCTTCACCACGGGCAATATCAGCGAAACGACGGGTGCTAATCTTTCTGCCGTTGGCATCGTAGATATTCACTTCCGCCTCATGCTCATAACTATTGAAGAGGATGCGCCATGAGTCCGCTTCACGCTGGATGCTCACAGGAGCTTCCGTGTCGTAAACGCTTGGAATGCCCGTGGCGTCACCCAACTCCAAGGCTTTCTTCAGACCCTCGTAAGCATCTATCTTGCCATAACCGAAGTCCTTGTTCCATTCCTCGTCACCCGTAAAACTGTCCTTGCGGGATGTCGTCTTGATGATATTGGAAATCTGCTTTGCTGTGAGGTTTGGATTAGCCTGCAACCACAGGGCGATGGTGCCCGTAACCACCGGTGCGGCCATACTGGTACCAGCATTGGCGGCATAGTAGAAATGGCGCAGTCCACGCTTGATATCCTGTACTACAAGACTGCTGGAGGCTGAGAAGCCAGAGTTATACTTAGAGATAGCCGAGATGACCATGCTGCCTGGAGCCGCCACGGTAGGCTTCGGCTCTTTCGACAAACTTGGACCGTGACTGGAGAAGCCCGAGATGTCCCCTGTCTCACCGTAATCGGTCGTATAACTCTGTCCCGACTGGTTGGTGAATCCGTTGCGTGTGACGTAAGAAGCCACTGTCACCAAGTCGTCTGCGCAAGCAGCACCTCCACTCAGCGAGGAGTTCAAGTCGCCCGAAAGATACTCGTCGCTCACGGCATCGGCTATCGTTCCATAATAGCTGCTGTTCCACAGATGGATGGTCGTCCCTGGGTCGGCAGTGATTTCGACGCCCAACTGCAAGCCGCTGAGTTCATCCTTAGTAATGCCCACTGTATAATACTGTTTTTTGTTGTATGGGGCGATGTCCTCCATCATGTAGTAACTCCAGTCCACACTCTCTTGATAGTCGCGCTCGCCATTCGTATAAATAAAAGGTTTCACGTTGATGTGTCTTGTAGAATCTGCGGTCTCACACCATATCTGACCGTAGACTCCATAACTGCCAGTGGTGTAGATGTATCTTGCCACTTCTCCCTCCTTGGTGAACGTATGAGTGGCGTGCACCTTGTCATAACCACTGTTGCCGCCAGCCACTACAATCTGGTGGCCAGTGCCCGAGGAGACGATCTCGTTGAGCGCCTTCGAACTGTAGTCCTCGCCGTCGTGCGAACCCATTGTCGAACCGAAGCTCATATTGATGACCCAGGGTTGCTGATGTTCCTTGGCATACTGGTCGATGTACTGCACATCCTCTAATACCTCGTTGCTGTTGAAGGTGGATGGAATCATGATGATGTCAGCGTCGGGAGCAACACCGTAGTATTCATTCTCCGTTATCTTCGAACCAGCAGCGATGCCCGTCACATGAGTGGCGTGCCCGTCCGAACCGAGGTTGTCGCCCTGGAACGGAATCGTCGTTGTCGGGTCGCCGCTCTTTCCCTCGCTGTAGCCCGTTCTGTCCCACACCGCCTTGACGCGTGGCTGACCGTCCTTGTCGAGGAATGCCAAGTGGCGGTATTCGAATCCCTGGTCGATGACACCCACCAACACGCCCTTGCCTGTATAGGGAGTCTCAAGACCTTCGCCAGCCTGCACCTTGTCAGCGCCGATTTCCGGTCGCACCTTGTCCATCAGTCCGTTGTATGTCTCCGATGCCTGGATGTGCTCTACCTCCTGCAAAGCCGAAAGTTTGCTCACTTCGCTTGCTGGTACGCGAGCCGTAAGGAGCGTCGAGGTGATGACCATAGCCTGATAACCGTCCTTCTTCACGATGCTTGCCACGTTCTCGGCATCCTTACACTTCACGAGGATGCAGTTGACTGCCTCGCCTTGCTTGACACTCTTTCTCACTCTCGACTCGCATTTCTGCATGAGGAGGCTCTTGGTTTCTTGTACTTGTGTTTGTGCCTCTCCTTTGACTTGTGGCTGTTCTTTGACTTGTACCAGTCCCTGTGCGTAAGCTCCCGTCTGGACAGCCAACAATGCGCATAATAATAGTGGTTTCATATTTCTTCCTTTTCTCTTAAGGGTAGTTTTTATATAAAAAGGGGATTTATATATAAAGATGTGTAATAAAACAGTACAGGGAAGAGGCTTGCTTGAAAAGAAAGAAAAATGTGCAGCACCTCTCCAGTATACTTCTTTTATGTCTTGTACACTTCTTTTATGGCGGCAAAAGTACAACAAAAACTTGAAAACGGCAACTTTTTTGCATATAAATTGCATTTTTCATGAAAAAGATTTCGCAGAACGAAGAAATATGCCTACTTTTGCACCCAACAAGACAAAACGATAGCAAATGAAAAAATGTGCAATTGCGTGCAGTGCTATTTTCTTTCTTTCTTTTCATGCAAGCGCACAGACCTATCTGAATTGTGATTTCAGTCATGGAATCCCGGCTGACTTTACACTCATCGACAATGACGGCAACACGCCTTCTGCCGATATGCTCAAAGAGGGATTCAAAGTGGGAACCCCTTGGTTGGCGGCTTCGCCAAAAGGTGAGTCCAATATCGCAGCATGCAGTACGTCGTGGTACACGCCTTCCGGCACCTCCGACGACTGGTTGATTACCCCTCCCTTCACTGTCTCCGACGACAACGCAGAACTCACTTGGCGCGCTTTGGCATCAGACAAGCGCAACAGGGACGGTTATGCTGTCTATGTGTCCTTGACAGGTGGCAAGACGGTTGCCGACTTCGACAAGGAACAACCTCTCTTCACTGTTGACAAAGAGGAGGTTAGCTGGACGAAGCATGCCGTCTCCCTCGCAGCGTACCAGGGAAAGGCGATCTCTGTAGCCTTCGTCAACAACTCCAACAACAAGAGCCGCCTTTACATTGACGACATCTTTGCAGGCGTACACAGCGACATCCTCTGCCAACTGACCACTGCCAAGGGAGTGCCGACATTAGGCGACGCTACCATCTCGGGAACAGCCTACACGGAGAGCGACACAGCCATCGACGGCTTTGACGTCACACTCTCGCATGACGGTGAGTCTTATACCGAGCACTTCGATGACAAGATTACGAAGGAGGTACCAGTCAGTTTCTCACTCGACCACAAGATCAACCTACAGAAGTACAAGCCCGTCGACTACAGTGTAAAGGTATCTGCTGGCAGTCAGCATTATACGCTCAGCAGCACCATCACTGCCTACCAGCGCAAGGTGGTTTGCGAAGAAGGTACAGCTACATGGTGCGGCTATTGTGTCCGTGGACTGGTTTACGTCGATTCGCTCAAGGAACACGCCAAAGACTGGGCAATCCCTATCGCCGCTCATGATGGAGACCCGATGAAGAATAGTTATGTGGGCAAGATGTACGACTACTTCGGTGTGGACGGATTCCCAGCTGGTGTCGTCAACCGCAAGCAGAAGTCAGACCCCGGTAAGTTCTTCACCGTCGGCAAGAAGATGTTCGACAAGGAAACGGTCTTGGTAGACATCGACCTACAAGCCTCGTTGGAAGAAGCCACGCGCTCGGTTACCTCCACCACTACCCTTCATTTCGCCGAGTCCAACCGTGCCGCCAACTATGCGCTCGCCTATGCCGTCATCGAAAACAATGTGCACCAACCAGGCAACGACAGTTACCGCCAGCACAACTCCTATGCCAACGGCGTAGAAGGTCCGATGGGAGGCTATGAGAACTATGGCGAATACATCCCTTCCGAGGTGATGTACTATCAGTGCGTGGCACGTGGATACGTTGAAAGCTTTGATGGAATAGACGGTAGTGTTCCAACTGAATATCAAGCAGATGAACCACTGTCTTATCAGAAAGACTTTGTCCTTCCCGATGGCATCTTGGACGACAAGAACACAGCGTTGGTGGTGATGCTCATCGACAAGAGCGACAACCATATCGTCAATGCACAGATAGCCCCATTAGGAGCCAACGAGGTGACGGGCATCCGCAGCATGCGCGGCACGACGGAATGCTCGGAAGGCAAGCCTGTCTATTACAATGCCAACGGCATGCGCCTCGACAAGATGGGCAATGGTCTGAACATCATCCGGCAAGCTGACGGAAAAGTCATCAAGGTGGTGCGCCCATAAAATAAGATTTCGTTTTTACATCGGTTATTTTGTAGCCGCCAAGGGTAAAATGCTCTTGGCGGCTTTATTTTTCTCCTACTTTTTGCTCTTCATCTTGGTTTTTCCTACGAAAAACACTAATTTTGCAGCTTGATTTGTAGATATGAGATTGAGAGTAAAGATTATACTGACGTTTGTCTGGATGTGTTGCCTCTGCTGCAATGCAGCCCGACAGAGCATGGACAAGGTGTTTGCCCAGTGGAGTGACACACCGGGCGACACACTGCTCGACAGAGGGCGTAACGCCCTATACCAAGGCAAGATACACGATGCCTTGATGCTCTACAGTGCCGTAGCCAACAGATATTACCTGGAGGATGCTTCCACCGAAGACCAGGAACAAGCCGTCAGGGCGATGAATAACTTAGGGTATATTTACTTCTACTGCTATTTTGACTACCAGAAAGCATACTCCTATTTATACCAGTCGCAGAAAATCTCAGAGGAAAAGAATTTTGAGAGCAACTTGGCGTACACCTACCTCAATTTAGGTAACTTATTCTACACCCTCTCGAATACGCAAAATACCGATAAGTATTTCTCGCAAAAGCCTATAGCTTATTACCGCAAGGCATTTCAGATGGCGGTGAAAACAAAAAAATGGGATGTGCTGCAAGTGATCTATTGCAACTTGTTGGAAACCGCATTTGCCGATAAAAAGATGAAGGCTATCGAAGCGGAAAGAAAGCAGTTCTCCCAACTGCATTTCCCTGCCAAGACGGTATTGGTAAAATTCAATCATTACATGGAGAAAGCGATGGTGGCATGCTCGGACCATCGTTACCACGAAGCGTTGGCTTATGCCCGGAGAGCCAAGCAAGCTGTCGACACCAATGACACCCCCGAGCGATATTTGTATAGTGCCATCGGCATGGAAATCCATCTCTATAGCTTACTTCATGACAACCAGCGCGCGCAGCAAAAATTACGGGAGATGAGCAGAGTGATAGACCGCTACAACATCAAGGACCTCAGAGTGGAATATTACAAGGTACAGATGAAGTATTATGCTGAGACAGGCGCGAAGGATAGTTCCAACTACTACGAACTCAAATACATCAAGGCGAAAGACGACCTGATGACGGAAAGCAGACTGCAGATGGCGGGCGAGATGCACTTCCTCTCGGAACTGCAGACTGCCAACGACCGTGTGCGCCTCCTTGCCGCCAAGCATCGTCAACAGCAAATCATCATCTTGCTCAGCATCGTGCTTGCCATCGGTGCCGTCACGTCCGCCCTTTACTTCGTCCGAAAGAACAGGGAACTGCACCGCAAGCAGCAGGCTCTCTACGAGAAGATGCAGGAGAGTCTGCACCGTGAGAGCGAGAACAGACAGGCTAAATACCAAAACAGCAACCTTGACGAACAGGACAAGGCGCACATCTTCGGGAAGATACAGGAGGTGATGGCAGACATCAGCGTGATCTGTTCGCCCGAGTTCTCCTTGCGGCTGCTCGCAGAACAAGTGGACACGCCTTACGCCAAGGTGTCGCAGGTCATCAACGAGATGTCGGGAAAGAACTTCAATGTCTTCTTGGGCGAATGCCGCGTGAAGGAAGCCTGCCGCCGACTGAGCGACACCGCCCGCTATGGACACCTCACCATCGAGGCCATCTCGGCGAGTGTCGGATTCAAGAGTCGCACCAACTTTGTGGCAATGTTCAAGAAGGTCACGGGGTTGACGCCAAGCGAATATCAACGCTCGGCAAAATTACAAAATGCCACCAAAAGCACTTGAAAACTGACGTTTTGTGTCTTAATATATAAATAAAGACATACTGCGACACCGAAAACTTGTCGCTTTTTCAGAAACTCTATACTTTTGCAGCCGATTGAAAAGAAAGAACATCGGTGGCAAGAAGTTGTCGGAACTCTGCTTTGAACTGCTGATGCCAAACCACAGTAAAAAGAGTTCCACAAGACAACAAACAGTATAGAGCAATGAGAAATTTTACTCACTATTATGGTGTACTGGCTGCAGCTTTGACGCTGGCGCCACTCGGAGCTACTGCACAGACAGAAGGCAAGCAACTGATGCTGAAGTCGCGCAATGAGATGATGGTAAGAGGTCACAAAGTACCCATCGTCGCCAAGTTGAAGACCACGGGCAAGGCTGCCACCACTACTTCTGCCGCCAAGACAAAAGGTATTACGACGTATTCCTGGAGCAGCGAGAGTACGTATGACGAGATCTTGACAGAGGACTTCGACAAGTTTACTAAAGGAACGGAGGACGAACCGGACACAGAGGCTCTCTGCGATGAGTATGGATACTTCGGCGGCCCCATAAAATGGGACATAGACCCGCAATACACGAACAAGGCTGGCTGGTGTGGCGGCTGGGTATTCCAAGCCGGCGGTTGTGCTTATCTCAACGACCCGACGGGTTATATCGGAGCATTGCTCAACTCACCTTTGGGCGACTACTCAGGCAACCTGACCATCACTCTCCGCGTGAAGGCTTTCGGAAAATACAGCACTTCGCTGAACATCAATATGTGCAAGGGTGGCTATGAAGACCCATCTTTGGCTACCACCGACGACGGAAACACCAACACCAGTGTGAACCTCTATCCCGGCACAGGATGGAAGGTCATCACCTTCAAGGTACACAACCTGAGTGCCGACAACGACGGCTACCTGCAGTTGCTCTCTTATGGCGAGTGTCTCGTAGACTATGTTCACATCACACGCGAGGGCGACTTCATCGCAGCACCAGCCATGCTGCCTGAGACCAATTTCACAGACTCTACCTTCACAATCAACTGGCAGAAGGTGGACATGGCTTACAACTACTGGTTGTGGATCTACAAGTATGCTAAGACTGGAACGGAAGACCGCCAGTGGACTGCCGACTTCGAGACGAGCATACCTGAGGACTTCAAGACCAGCGGCAAGTTGAAGGACGAGGCGGGCGCCGACAGTTCGAAGGCACTCATACTGGAACAGGGTGACACCCTTGTCACTCCTTACAACTTCTCTACCTATAAGAGCTTGAAATACTGGATGGTGGCAGCTGGTGCTACGAAAGACGAACTGGAAGATGCCGACGCCAAGATACACATCGACTTGCTGACGATGAACGGATGGAAAGACTTTGGTGACTTCTACGCAGAATACTGGACCAAACCGGGCGACCTCGACTTGGACGACTACAGCTACGGCAAGTTCAACAACCGGTATTTCGGTGTGCGCATCTATCCTGTCGGTTTCCCAGAGGGCAGTTATCTGGCTCTCGACAACTTTGACATTGAGGCAGGTAAGGATGCCGAACTACAGCCTGTGGGTGTCAACGAGCAGTACGGTTATATGTACGGAAGTACCAAGAAGACTTCTTATACGTTTGAGGATTTGGACGCGGACGCTGACTATTACTATGCCGTACAGTCGCACTACAGCAAGTTGAACTCAAGTCCTTACTACTATCTCGCCTTTGGCGTCGCCGCTCCCCAGGTGAAGCCAGCCACCGACATCGACAGCCGAGGCAGTTATACGGCAAACTGGGAGTCCTCTGTCAAGGCTACGGCCTACCGTGTCAACAACTACGGTCTCACCACCGCCAAGGAAGATGGCTTGCAGAGCATCATCGACGAGGACTTCTCGGGCATCACGTCTGACGTGACTGCCTCTACCGACCCAACGAATCCCGAACAGGCTGGTACCAGTAAGTATGAAAGCCTGAATGGCTACACCAAGTTGCCTGGCTGGACTGTCAAGAACATGGCGGTGACACAGGGATGGATGGGAGCCATCAACGACGACTACACCACAGGTATCGTCAAGACTCCTGCCCTGTATCTCGACAACGCCGACAGCTTCAAGCTCACCATCAAGGCAGTGGGCACTGCGGGCGATGATCTTACCATCAAGACAGACAAGCAGACATACTACATCGCTTTCGATGACAACGGCGAGATCAACGGTACTTACACCATCCCAGAGAGCGGCTCTGCCGTCACACTGAGCATCACCTCAGACGCAACCTTCATGATTGACAACATCAAGGTTAGCCAAGAGATGAAGGCTGGTGACAACATCTACACGCTCCTCAACTCTACTACCGTCGATGGCAAGGAGAACACCACTACCACCTTCTCCAGCCTCTACGACTATGAGTTTGACAGCTATGCCTACGCCGTCACAGCCATCCGCGAAGATGGCAGCAACTACGCAGAGTCAGACCTCTCCGACTATGCTACCGTCGACCTGGAGAATGGCACAAGTCAGACCACAGGCATAGACCAATTGGGCGATGCAGCCTCTGTCAAGGTTGTGGGCCGCTACAATGTCAATGGTATGAGGATGAGCACTCCACAGCGTGGCATCAACATCGTCAAGATGAGCGATGGCACCGTCAGAAAGGTACTTGTCAAGTAATAAGGACTGATATATATATGAAGAAAACTCTCATCGTGCTTGCTGCCTTCATGGCGGCAAGCACACTCTACGCCCAGACAGACCATACCTTCGAGTTTGTGGACGGCTCTGGCAACATCGTCTCTGACGGCAGCGTCATCACGGTGAACACCACGGAGGACGATGGCTTTTGCGATATTCAGATGCCTGTGCCGTTGGCTGTGAAGGCCACTGCCGACACCGACAAGGGCGGTACCATAAGGGTGGATGCTTCGGCGATGCCCAACGGCAGTTTCCAAATCTGTTCCTTCGGAAACTGCATCGCAAAGTCGGAAGCCTGCGTGTTCCTTTCTGCCAAGGGCAAACTGAACAATGCCACCAAGGAGAGTATTGCGGCAGAATGGCTTCCTCTTGCCGAGGGCACATGGACTGCTACCCTCCAGTTGCAGGTCGTGGAGCCAAAGTATGACGATATGAGCGAGGAGTATGTCTATGACAAGGTGGTTGCCGACGGTCCCAAGGTCACTGTCGTCTTTCAGTATGGCAACGGTACGGGCATCAGTGCACCTCTCTCGTTGCATCCCTCCCACCCTGTCGCCTACTACAGTCTCTCCGGCCAGCGTTTGTCGGGAACACAACAGGGCGTCACCATCGTACGCACTGAGGACGGCAGAAGCTACAAGGTGAAGAAATAAACGTTTTTTTTGTGCGATTAAACAAAAGGTGCTTTTTGTAGTCAAGAAATAAGATGTTAAGTAATGAATAAATAATAAATGTAGTTTTAGTAGTTAATGTACAAAGGTTTTTAGTAGTTAATAAACAAAGGTAAAAACGAGAAAACGTTTCAGCGATAACATTTGACTTGTAATGCCCGGGGTTCGATATACAGAGCTCCGGGTGTTTTTATGTCGGCGCTTTGTTACACGGCAAAACGCCGTATATCAACTCCCATGTTCAACCAATGCCTTTGTCTTAATTTCTATTGCTGTCCGATAAAACCCCGATATCAGTTTTTTAGCTCCGTAACTCGTTGTAGATGAGAGATTGTCCTTTGATTTTCAAAATTGGGTCCCTTTAAGTCAGAAAAAGGCAATAATGGTTGTTTAGTTTTCTGACTTTCCTCTCGCTTCTTGATAGTTTTTAGCCACAACCCCTCAGGAAGTTCCAAAAAGTCGTACAGCCCGATATAGGAGTTGAGCAAAATATGGATGGCGGTCATCATATTGGACAGGCTCCACTTGCGTTTCACCTTACTTTTGATTACTTGCATGAGCAACCACGCTATCATGCACACCCAAATTTGGATTTGGATGGCATTTTGGTTGTCCCCCCAGAAATACTTCAATGGAAAGTTCTGCTTGAGGCGTTTGAACAGCGTCTCTATCTGCCAACGTCGGCGATAAACTTCGCACAGCACACTCGCAGGGGTTTCAAAGTCATTGGTGATAAACGTTATGGTTCCCTCTTCCTTGTTGTCCTTCCATTTGGTAATCCTGCGACATTTGTGCTTGCCGGACTTGCTCTCGGTAACCCAAACAATGCCATCCTTGGGGCGTCTTCCTCTACGGTGGCTAAGTTCTTCTGGTGTCATTGGGCGCTTGGTACGTTTCCTCCAGGAGAGTTCCACGATCTCGTCACTTACGATAACATCCGCATCTTCTTGTGGGATGGCCTTTGTCTCAATGACTGTCTTTTTGCAGGTCTTCTTCTCACGAGTAACATAAAAGATGCCATTGTCGGTGAATTGCTGCCATGCCTCGTAGTTTACATAACCCATGTCGAAAGTGACGCAAGAGCCACTGGGGAGCTTTGAGCAAAGTCCTTTCAGTAAGCTTTGGTCACTTGTGGCCGCATCGGTTATATTCATGAATGTCATGACATCTTCGTCGGCCTTTATTACAGTGTGAGCCTTGACTCCACCTTTCTTCTGTCCATTTATGGCGTTGCGTCCAGTTCCCCTAAACACCTGAGAGAAAAGCGATATGGTGGTACTGTCCATGATAAATAAATCCCTTTTTAGCCCTTTTACAGGTCGGCTGTCCGACAACAAAGGCGAATAATGGGCATACAAAGCATTATAGACGCTCTCAAAGAACTGCGGGGTACGACGAGAGTTTGCGTCAGCTAAAGTGCTGCGACGCACCATATAGCTCAATCCGAATTGTTGCATGCAATGAGCCATGGGGAAAAAGCCAAGCTCTATGTCACGCAAGGACTGCAGCTGTCCGATAACGGCATAAAGCAATATAACGAGATGTTGATAAGCGTCAAGACGCTTTGAGTAACGGTTTGCACCCAATTTGTCTGCCATTTTGGTGATTTCTTGCTTGTTGAGCAACTTTATTACCTCTCCGAAGACGGGAATTCCAGAATTTGTTGTAACTTTGTCCATGATTTTGTAATATTTGAGTTTGGTCGCTGCAAAATTACAAAATCTTTGGGGAATAGCCAGCAGGTTCTTCCCCATTTTTTATCCTCATGCGCACGCACGTGCGAGGAGGCTATCAGAGTTTTTAGGTTTTATCGGACAGCAATAACTTTTATCATAATTATTCGTCTTTTAAATATTTCACCGGATTGCTGTTCGCCACTTTGTAGCAGTTGACCACCACGGAGATGCCGATGATGACGAGCAGGAGAATCGTAACGGCGATGAAAAGGAGCGGCGTGAGCGTAATCTTCTCGCTGAACGACATCAGCCACTGCCTGGCTATCAGCCATGCCCCGATGTCGCCCACCACGATGCAAGGCAAGGCGATGCGGGCGATGTCGCGGAGGAAGATGCGCAGGATGTCCTTCACCTTCGCCCCGTTCACCTTGCGGATGGCTATCTCCTTGCGACGGCGGTTCACCTCGTCGCTCGTGTAGCCCACCAGTCCGAAGAGGGCGATGACCATCGTCACGATGCCCCCCACGAGAATGCCGTTGCGGAAGTTGCGTTGGGAAGCATACTGCAATCCGAATTCCGTCTCATAGTCATATACCGACACTTGCTCGTTCGGATACATCTCTTGTACTTTCTCCTGCAAGTCTGCCATCGTCTCTTCGGTCAAGTCGTTCAGTTTTACCAACATATATGGAGCGGTCTTTGCCTCATACATCATCATGACTGGAAAAGCCTTGCCTTCAGAACCCTGGGTGGAAAGACTGCCGACCTGAATATTCCTGAACACACCGCAAACCGTATATTCCTCATCATTCCCAGCATACCCGATGCGCTTGCCTATCACTCCATCCTTCCAATGACCTATTGTCGCCAACTTGGCAGCCAAGGTCTCGTCCACCATTACCTGTCGGCAACTGTCATTGCGCTCGGTAAAGAACGTGCCTTGCACGATCGGAATCTCCATCATCTTGAAGAAGTTGTCGTCCACACCACCAATATCCAGTATGTTAAACTGCGTGTTGTTGTCGCCAGCCAACCATATCGTATTGGCATCCAAGCCCCAATCCTCCAAGGGAATCGTATAGGTGGAAGTTACTGCCTTCACATTGGGCATCCGCTGAAGTTCCGACGAACATTGAAAACGCTGTTCGCGGTCGATGCCATCTACCTTGACGATGGCAACATTGTCATACTTGTAGCCCGGACTTTGGTTCATCATCAGATGATACTGGTTGTTGACCACAAAGAGCAAGCTGAACAACAGTCCCGAGATGACAAACTGCATCCCCAACAAAATTAATTTCCAACGTTTACGGTTCTCGTGATAACCACGGAAGGCGATGGCTACAGGTATCTTGTTGTAGAGCCACCCAGGAACAAGTCCGCCTATCATGAGTACAAGAAGACAGATGGCAACCAATATCCAACTGCCACGATTCAGCATCAAGGCATCAATCGGCGCGGAAAGGAATCCCTCGACAGTTCCCTTGCACAGGAACACCAAAACGGCTGCAAGAACCACCGCTAATCCTACATGCACTAATGCCTCGGAGAAGATAATCGCATGGATGTTCTTCGGTTCCGCTCCATAACACTTGCGCACAGCCATCTCACGGGAACGGGTTACGAGGTTGCCCACAATGATGAGCAGATAGTTCATCACTGAGGTAAAGAGCAGCACAAAGGCGATGATGCCCATAATCCATCCCATCATCTTGATGTAAGGACTTTGGGTATAGACATCACTAAGCACCGTGAAACCGTAAGACAAGTCCATACCCGCCTTCTTCATTTCCTTCATCGGGAAATGGTCGTGGCGCAACTTGTCAACGTATGGTTTCAGTTCACTTGGCTCATGTTCTTCGGCAAGGCGGATGTACGAATCAAATATATCATTGCTTATCCAGTCGTTTCTCGCATCGAAACGCACCTGTGGCATGGTAGGCATGGACACCAGCACCTCACATCTTTTCAGCGATGAGTTCCAGGGGAATGCCTCGAAGACACCCCCAATAGTAAAGGTGACACCAGGAAAACCGGGTACGCAGAAATGTTTGCCCACCACGTTTCCACCAATCTTCTCTGCAATCGTGGAACTCACCATGCAATAGTCAGGGCGTGACAAGACTTCCTTGGCGTTGCCCACATATATTTTTTGGGGGAATACGTCGAAGAAGCAACTATCCGCCAATACCATGTTGGCAGAAACTGCATGTTGGTTTTCCATCTTGCACTGAGCCCTCGACTTCAACCAGTTGGTGCGAGTGGCAGCTTCAACCATCGGGGCGTATTGCTTCAATCCATGCGCCGTGGCTCCGGAGGTTTGTCCGAAAGAAAGATTCTCGTTTTTGTTATATCCCACTTCCGAAACCTGATACGTACGCTCCCATCCGGGAAAGTACGTATCATAGGTTTGCTCGAAATAAATCTCGGCGATGATTACCGAACTGACTGCCAGTCCGAGAGCTAAGCACAAGATTTTTACGAAGTTGTGCTGCCCCTTGCGAGGGAGATTTTTGAATGCGTTGATAATATGATTCATACGAAATGATTTATTTACGACAGGATGCTTTTACCCTTCCACCAC
>CAVCDC010000018.1:0-33622 GCA_963600865.1 Firmicutes bacterium CAG:103 | reverse complement strand
TAGCCAGAGAGGAATTTTTGCTCCAAAGCCAGTCTCTATGTCATCTAATGCAAGACCTCTAATGTTATAGGAGCGAATTTGCCAATCTTGTTAAATTCAAGATATTCCCTGAAAGACATACCGTGCATATTCTCTTTTGTGATTATGGGTGCAAAGATACAAAATGTTATTTGAAAATAACTCTCTTTGGGTGAAAATGTTATTTTGAAATAACGCTTTTTGATATTTTTGCTATTCGGAGATGGTAACTACTCCAAGCACTTTCCTAAAAAATAAGAGGGAACCCGTCAGCCGCAAGCGATGAGTTCCCTCTTTCTGTTTTCCTGTTCAATCTTTTGGCACGCTCTCGTGCTAACCTTGTAAACTAAGCCTATTTCATCATTTTACTTTTCGCAACAAATCATATTTGGAATGTTTTGTAGACCTTCCGGAGCTGTTGCAGTCCGGAAGGCATTGTTGTCAGTCCAGACTTACTGGACGATGAATTTCTTACCCTTGCTCAGGTAGACACCCTTTGCAAGACCGTGCTGGTTGGCGTTAGCCACTTTCTGACCGTTGAGGTTGTACAGGTCGCCTGAAACCTCGTCAGAGTCAGACTCTATGTTTTCTATGCTTGTTGTCTCACCGTCAATGTTCACGTTGGCAACCTTAGCCTGTGAGGTTGTGTTTACTGGGCGGAAGAATGCACGATAACCTCTTATCTTGCTCTTGCCTGCAGAACGGTAGAACTTACCGCCAGAGATGTAGTACATACCCTCTTCCAGGTAAGCGGTCTCTCCGTAGTAACCAGTGAAGTCGTAGTAGATACCAGTGGCGACAGCCTCGCCCTCACTTACTTCCACTTCGCCGATGTCGTATGTACCCTCGGCAGCCTTTGTCACCATCAAGAACGGTCTGTTGGCAACGATGTCTGTAGTAGAGTGGAAGGTCAGAACATCGTGAGATGTCGGGTCGTAAGTGTATACCTTGGTGCCTTCGCCGAAGACGGCTGCAATCTGCTCGGCATCCATGTCGAAAGGAAGAGAGACGGTATTGTAAGAAGAAGTGTTGAAGGTGCGCTTCAGGATGACATACTTCTTGCCGCTGCAGTCTGTAGGCATAGCCTCGTTCTCGTCGAGGATGAGCGTGTCAACCTTCTGAGCCTCTATCTGAGCCAAGATGTACTGCAGACCAGCGAGTGCGTTCACCTTACCGGCACCAGCCTGCTTTCCTTCCTCGTAGAAGTGGTTTCCCTCTCCGCAGTAGTCATCCACGTCAGTAGTCATCTGTGCGATAGCCTTGATCTGCTCATGTGTGAGGGTAGGGTCAGCCTCCAGCCAGAGGGCTGCGACACCAGCCATGTAAGGAGAAGCCATGGAAGTACCGCTCAAGGCACAGAACTGATAGGTGTTGCCGTTTTGAGTGTCAGAACCGGCCACCGAACTCTTGTTAGAGACATCATATCTGTTGTAAGCAGAGGTGATATAGGCACCAGGAGCTACCACGTGAGGCCACTCAGTGTTGTCATAGCGTGTTCCGTAGCTGGAATAGTAAGCTATCTCGCCATTGTGTACGCCCCAGTCGGAACTGTTAGTCTTGTTTGTAACCTTGAAAGTTCTGTTGTTAGTTGTGAGGGTGTCTGTTGTGATGTAAGAACCAACCACCAACATATCGCTGGCGCTGCAAGTGCTGTTGACGGTACCGTTGCTTGTCAGTTCCTTTGTGTATTCAGAGAAGCTGGTGTTGAACAGATGGTTCTGGTCGTTGTAAACCACCACTTTCTGTCCTTCTGCACTTGTGATGATGTAGCCGATGCGGTAATAAGAATCCTCTCTTGCAATATGGTTGCTCTTGATGATGTAGCCAGCAAGTCCGTCGTGTATGCTCTCCTTGACGATGCTGATGGACAGGCTGCCGAGATCGTCGTTGGTCTCAACATTCTGAGCCACACCATTGACGATGGCGGGATATCTGCCTAAGATAGTGCTGCAACGGTCAACGATGGTCAGCACGATGATGTCCATATTGATGGCAGCCGATGTGTTGGTAGTGACATAGCTGTAGATGCCGCCGTCACCGCTGTTCAAGTCGAAGATAGCCTTCATCTCGTCTGTAGAAGAAGTAAAGGTGTGTCTCTGTACAATCTTCTGGTAACCGATGTTTCCGGCAGAGTTGCATGCTACGATATCATATTTCTTGATGATTTCGTTGAGAGCCTGTGAATAGACGTCGCTACCGTCGTGAGGACCAAACATAGAACCATACGACATGTTGGTGACCAGGCGCTGACCCTTTTCCTTGCAGTATTCAGCCAAGGTCTTGAGAGCTACCAGTCCGGAAGCCGTTGTCATGATAGGACCCATGGCAAGGTCGGCCTCAGGAGCGACACCCTCTATCTCGAAGTTGTCACCTTTATAATAACCAGCGGCGATACCGCTTACGTTTGTGGCGTGTGTGAAGTATTTGTTGTCAGTTGTGTAAGCAGCAATCTTGTCAGGATCAGTGATTGCCGTACCGTTCTTGTCGATGATCATCTTGAAGCGGCTCTTGCCGTTCTTGTCGAGGAACATGGCATGGTTGGGGTCGAAGCCAGAGTCAAAGATACCAATCATGACACCTTTTCCAGTATAAGACTGTGAGAGACCAGTGGTAGAGCGAGCCCCGTTTGTAGAGTTGTTACCCTCATGTACAAGGTCAACGCCAGTAAGGGTGTTTGCCTTGTTGAGGTCGAGGTTCATATCATACTCGCTGAAGGAGATGCGCTCCACGTTCTTGTTTTCTGCCAAAATCTGCAGACTGTCAAGAGTAGTGGTGACACAACCGAAGTTGTTAGCCAAGGAAGCTACTTTAAAACCTAAAGAAGCCAGTTGGTTGACGTCGTTTCCTTCTACCATCTGTATGGTGGCAGTGTAATGATTAGAATACTGTGCAGCTGCGGCGTTCTTGCCTTTTGCTGCAGAAGAGTTGTTGGAACCCTTTTGGATCTGCTGCATGGTAATCATGCTCAAGGCATCAAACTTCCCAGTTTGCGCTGCCCGTCTGTAATCTGTTGCGTAGCCATTTGCACATAGCAACACGGCTACCATTGTTGCGATAACGTTTTTCATAATAATATTGTATAAGTAAAAGATGATATATTTTCGATGGCAAAGGTAGTGAAAAAAGCAATACGTCGAAATTATTTAACTTTCGTTTACAAATAGTGATTTTCTTTGTTTTTTCTGCCTTTTTTCGCATTGTTCAATGGCTTCTTGGGTGTATAAAATGGTGGAGCAGCATGGAGAGGGCTGGTGGCAAAAATGTTTTCTTCATAGATAGAGATAAAGGTTGGTGGAAAAATTGATTTTTCCACCTAAGAAGAGTAAAAAATGAGAGAAATTAGGGTGTCTTTTCTGTTTGGATAGTGAAAAAGAGTTAAAATGAGCGTTTTTGGCTACTTTTCCTTGAAATTTTCTAAGATTTTTCTTTTCTGTTTCAAATATAGTTCGTAACTTTGCCCCGAATTTGAAACAAGGGGGTGGAAATAATGAAATAGTACACCTCGGAAATCATTATCGTGAGATAACAAAATTTTCAGAAATAGTGTATTGTATAAGTAAAGATGATATGTTTCTATTGAAGTTCCCTTGTAATTTTGGTTAAGGATTTTTAAGATTTGACGCTTGTGCAAAGCGCATTTTTATTGCGTTTTTCTGTAAAATAAGCGTCCGTCTTGTTGTGTCTTTATGTGTAGTGTCCTTCGCTTGAAGGGTGCTATGTGTATGTTTTGTTTATACAGATTCCTGTCACCGTCTTTCTTTCCATGTCTTTGCTGTTTATGTCCCGCCTTGTAAATGACATAAAAATGTAACTTCTTGTAAAGCATATTACAAAATAAATGTCGTAACTTTGCAGCGTCGGAAATAAGAACTTCCCTATATAAAAAATGTGGGAAATAAGAACTTCCCTATATATAATAATGTGGGAAATAAGAGACTTCCTATATGTGTGTAATGTCGGGATAAGAAACTTCCCTATATATATAATAAGGTGTATATATCGATAAAACGCAATACGATGGATGAAAAGAATTGTAGAATTTTAGTTGTTGACGATGAACAGGATCTCTGTGAGATACTGAAGTTCAACCTTGAGACGGAGGGTTACCAGGTAGAGACGGCCAATTCAGCAGAAGAAGCCTTGGAGATGGACCTTTCTTCCTTCCGTTTGCTCTTGCTCGACGTGATGATGGGCGGCATGAGTGGTTTTCAGATGGCGAAGCGTTTGAAGGCTGATGACCATACGAAGCATGTGCCAGTCATCTTCCTTACTGCGAGAGATACAGAGAATGACACTGTTACTGGTTTCAACCTCGGTGCAGACGATTATATCTCCAAGCCTTTCTCCATCCGTGAGGTACTTGTGAGGGTAAGGGCTGTGTTGCGCCGCACTACAGGCAAGCAGGAGAAGGACACTCAGCCTGCTGTCATCAGTTATCAGGGGTTGGTGCTCAATCTCGACAAGAAGTCGGTAAGTGTGGATGGCGAGAATGTGCCTTTCACCAAGACCGAGTTTGAGTTGCTCCGCCTGTTGTTGGAGGAGCGGGGTAGGGTGTTCTCCCGTCAGGAGCTCATCGACCGTGTGTGGCCCAAGGATGTGTTGGTGCTCGACCGCACGGTGGATGTCAATATCACCCGTATGCGCAAGAAGATAGGTCCCTTTGCCAAGTGCATCGTCACCCGTCTTGGATTCGGATATTACTTTGACGCGTGAAAAATAAGTGAAGAGTTAAGAGTTAAGAGTGAAGAATCCAAATGCTTAAAGGAAGAGTGAAGAGTCCAAATGTTTAAGTGAAGAGAGAAAAACGAAGAGTGAAGAATCCAAATGTTTAAGTGAAGAGTAAAGAACGAAGAGTGAAGAGGGAAGAGGGAAGAGTGAAGAATCCAATACCCACAAAGGCTGTTGTCCCTTAACTTCTCTAACTTCCCTTAACTTCTTTAACTTCCCCAAAAAGCTGATGTCTTAACTCCTTAACTTCTTAACTCCTCCCAAAAGCTGACTCCTTAACTCCTTAAATATTTATCAGATGGCTCGACAAAAAAAAGTAGGTAGACGTATTTATTTCATGGTATTGGCAGTGTTCATGGTGTTCGCTGTCAGTTTTATCGTGTTCCAGCAGGCGCGTGAGAAACAGTTTAAGATAAGTATGCTTACCTTGCGGTTGGAGAGTTACAACGCCCTCTTGGAAGAAGACCTTGCCCTCTCCCACGACCGAGGTGTACTGATGAGCGATACGGTGCATGACAAGCGTCGCATCATCGTGTCGGAAGAACGTCTCAATGCCTTTGTCCGCGAGCATGAGAACCGAGACTTGCGTGTCACGCTGATTCATCCCGACGGAAGAGTGCTCTACGACAACATGAGCAAGGACTACAACCATTTCGCCAACCATCTCAATCGTCGAGAGGTACAGGAGGCACTGAAGACGGGCAAGGGCGCCAGTGTCGACAGACAGTCGAACACCCTCAAGCATGACTATTTCTATGTCGCTTCCTATTTCCCTTCCGATTCTCTTATCATCCGCAGTGCCCTGCCTTACAACAACGACCTTGCCAAGTCCTTGCAGGCCGACCAGCACTACATCTGGTTTGCTGTCTTCGCCATCTTGCTCCTCACCGCCGTGCTCTATCGTTTCACCAATCGTTTGGGACAGAACATCACTAAGTTGCGTACCTTCGCCTACAAGGCCGACCACAACGAGAGCCTTGAGATAGAAGACCTGTCTAAGTTCCCTGACGACGAGTTGGGAGAGATAGCCGAGCGCATCATCAAGATCTACAAACGCTTGCAGACAACCCGTAAGGAGCAGGACATCCTCAAGCGCCAACTCACTCAGAACATCGCCCACGAACTCAAGACCCCCGTGGCAAGTATACAGGGCTATTTAGAGACGATACTTGACAATCCTCACATCAACGAAGAGACAAAGGAACAGTTCTTGCAGCGCTGTTACGCTCAGAGTGAACGGCTTACCTCTTTGCTGCGCGATATTTCTACGCTCAACCGTTTGGACGATGCGTCGGATATGATAGACTTCGAGGCAGTGGACATCACCATGATGGTGTCGGACATCATGAAGGAGACAGCCCTGCAGCGTCAGGAGCGCAAGATGGATTTTGTCAACCTGTTGCCTGAGCGCATCGTGGTGAAAGGCAACCGCAGTCTGCTCTACAGCGTCTTCCGCAACCTTACCGACAACGCCATCGCTTATGCCGGTGACGATACTACCATTACGGTGGAAGCCCATGAACAAGGCAACAAGTGGCATTTCATATTCCGCGACAACGGACAGGGAGTGCCTCAAGAACACCTTGCCCGTCTCTTCGAACGCTTCTACCGTGTGGACAAGGGACGTAGTCGCAAGATGGGAGGCACGGGTCTCGGTCTTGCCATTGTCAAGAATGCAGTCCTCTTGCATGGTGGCACCATCCGTGTGGCAAACCTGCCGGAAGGTGGACTGAAGTTTGAGTTTACCATCAAGAAATGATGTAGGTCACGATGTACCATTTTGGTACCATGGGTAATGCCCATGATTTCTCATGACTTTGCTCATGATCTTTGCTCATGACTTTTCTCTTAATTTGCCCATGATGATTCAACGATTGATATTGGATCATCATGGGCAATATTGTTGTTTGTCTTTATGAATTGTCTGGACACTATCATCATTTGTCTTTAACGAAGTTTTAAAGTTCGAAGACGGCGAAGTTTTTGTTTGTTGCAAAAAGAGTCTCTTTTTATGCAAAGTGTATGCAAATAGTATGCGTTTGCTAAAGAAATAAAACAAAATATGACTATAATTTGCAGTTTTTATGCAAAAGTATGTGTATTTTCCCTTTTTAGTTGTAATTTTGCAGCCGATATCATACATTTATTATAATTTTATACAAGACGAGACAAAATTATGGAAAAAAGACTCTCGCTCTTCTTAGTTTGTCTGTTGATGAGCTTAGGAGCAGCGTTTGCCCAGATTGATGTGTCTGGAACCGTAGTATCTCAGGATGACAACGAACCTATTATTGGAGCCTCCGTAACCATATATGGGGGGGCAAAGAATACGGGTACGATTACTGACGTAGACGGTCATTTCAAGATCAATGTTCCCAAGGGTGCCAAGTTGGTATTCAGTTATGTGGGAATGAAGTCACAAACCCTTTCCGCCGCTCCTTCGATGAATGTCATCATGAAGTCGGCAGCAGAATTGCAGGAAGTGGTTGTTACGGGTCTGCAGAAGACAGACCGCAGATTGTTTACAGGAGCAACAGACCGTGTGAATGCCGATGAGGCTAAGTTGAACGGTGTTGCCGACATCAGCCGTTCGCTCGAAGGACGTGCCGCCGGTGTGTCGGTGCAGAACGTCAGCGGTACCTTTGGTTCGGCTCCTAAGATTCGTGTTCGTGGTGCTACCTCTATCTATGGTAGCAGCAAGCCCCTCTGGGTGGTGGACGGTGTCATCATGGAAGACGTTTCTGACGTGAGTGCCGACGACCTCTCTTCGGGTGACGCAGAGACACTTATCAGTTCTGCCATTGCAGGACTCAACTCAGACGACATCGAGAGTTTCCAGATTTTGAAGGACGGTAGTGCCACCTCCATCTACGGTGCGCGCGCCATGGCGGGTGTCATCGTCGTTACCACGAAGAAAGGTAAGGCAGGCCAGGCACATGTCAACTACACGGGAGAGTTTACCACCCGTCTCATTCCCTCTTACAGCAATTTCGACATCCTCAACTCCCAGGACCAGATGAGTATCTACAAGGAGTTGAAGGACAAGGGATGGCTCAACCTCTCAGACATTCTCAACGGCAGCGACTATGGTGTCTATGGTAAGATGTATGAGCTTATCAACACCTACAACGCTGGTTCGGGTTCCTTCGGACTCGCCAACACGCAGGAGGCACAGAACGCCTACTTGCAGCAGGCAGAGTATCGCAACACCGACTGGTTCAAGCAGCTCTTCTCTTCTGCCATCATGCAGAACCACTCCGTCAGCTTGAGCGGCGGTACACAGAAGAGCAACTACTACGCCTCTCTCTCCGCCATGGTAGACCCAGGCTGGTACAAGGACAGCAAGGTAAACCGCTATACGGCGAGCATGAACATGACTCACCACATCCTCGACAACCTCTCCATCAACATCATCGGTAGCGGTTCTTACCGCAAGCAGAAGGCTCCTGGAACATTGGGACAGGACGTGGACGTGGTGTCGGGACAGGTGAAGCGCGACTTCGACATCAACCCCTATTCTTATGCGCTCAACACCTCGCGCGCGCTCGATCCTAATACATATTATCACGCCAACTATGCAGCCTTCAACATCCTGCACGAGTTGGAGAGCAACTACATCGACCTCAACGTCAGCGACGTGAAGTTCCAGATGGAACTGAAGTGGAAGCCCATCAAGGACCTGGAGTTGGGTGTGCTCGGTGCCATCAAGTACAGTACCTCTTCCCAGGAGCACAACATCCTTGAGGACTCCAACCAGGCACTTGCCTACCGCGCCATGGACAACTCGCTGATACGCGACGCCAACAAGTTGCTCTTCACCGACAAGGACGATCTCTACGCCCTGCCTATCTCCGTGCTGAAGCAGGGAGGTATCTATCAGCGTACAGAGAACCGCATGACCGACTATGACTTCCGTGCCACATTCAACTACAACCACACCTTTGCACAGAAGCACATCGTCAATCTCTTCGGTGGTATGGAGACGACAGACATCAGTCGCAACCGCTCATGGTTCAATGGCTGGGGCATGAACTACCGTGGCGAGACAGCTTACTTCGAGTATCAGTACTTCAAGAAGCTCGACCAGGAGAACTCCAACTACTACAGTCTGCGCAACACCAGTTCGCGCACGGCTGCCTTCTATGCCAACGGTACTTATTCATACAACGGCAAGTATGTCATCAACGGCACCTTCCGTTATGAGGGTTCCAACCAGATGGGCCGTACCACCACTGCCCGCTGGATGCCTACATGGAACGTGTCAGGCGCTTGGAACGTACACGAAGAGAACTGGTTCAACAAGCTCAGTCCACTCTCACACCTCACCTTCCGCCTGTCATACAGTTTGACGGGTACACCTCCCGATGCCTCTTATTGCAACGCACTGACTAAGTTGACGATGACTACTCCTTACCGTCCTAACACAAGCGACAAGGAGTTGGGCTTCGTGGTGTCTGCATTGGGCAACGAAGAACTTACTTATGAGAAGAAGAACGAGTTCAACTTCGGTGTGGACGCAGGATTCTTCCACGACCGCTTGAATGTCACCTTCGACTTCTACCGTCGCAACAACTTCGACGAGATTGCCCCCACCGTTACTCAGTTGCAGGGCATCACCTACGCCAACGTCGGTTCGATGAAGTCGTGGGGAGAGGAGCTTAGCATCTCTTCCACCAACATCAAGACCAAGGACTTCAGTTGGCAGACCAACTTCATCTACTCGCACAACCGCACGGAGATCACCGACCTCTACAACCAGGGCCGTGTGATAGACCTTGTGCAGGGCAACGGTTTCGCCAAGCAGGGCTACCCAGCCCGTGCGCTGTTTTCCATTCCTTTCGTAGGCATCAACGAACAGGGCTACCCCGTCTGCATCAATGAGAAGGGCGAGGCTACCGTGGGCGACATCAACTTCCAGGAGCGCAACAGCACCGACTACCTTATCTATGAGGGTTCTACAGACCCCGTCTACAACGGTTCGCTCGGCAACGTGTTCTCTTACAAGGGATTCCATCTCAACATCTTCATGACCTACGCCTTCGGCAACGTAGTGAGACTCGACCCAGTGTTCAGCGCACAGTACAACGACCTCACCTCTATGACCCACGACTTCACCAACCGTTGGATGCAGCCCGGCGACGAGAACTCCACCAATGTGCCAGGCATCGTGAGCAAGTATGAGTACAGTCAGAACAAGACCGCTCTTGCCACCGCTTACAATGCCTACAACTACACCTCGGTGCGCACGGCGAAGGGTGACTTCATCCGCATGAAGGAGATATCTTTGGCATACGACTTCCCACGCAGTTGGTTTGAAGGTACCGTTGTCAACAATCTCTCTCTCAAGCTCCAGGCCACCAACCTCTTCTTGATCTATGCCGACAAGAAGTTGAACGGTCAGGACCCAGAGTTTATGAATGCCGGTGGTGTGGCTTCGCCCATGCCAAAGCAGTTCACCTTAACATTGAAACTTGGACTTTAAGAAACCCATTTTTTAGAAACAATGAAGTTACATAATATATATATAGCCATCGTTTCCCTTGCCATGACCTTCGGTTTGGCTTCGTGTAACGACTATTTGGACAAACAGCCCGACAGTCGTCTCGACCTGCAGAGTCCCGACGATGTGAGCAAGCTGTTGATCAGTGCCTATCCCCAGGTACATCCAGCCTACTTGTTGGAGATGTATTCCGACAACACCGACTGTAACATCAATACTGGTTGGGATGCAGCCGACCGCTTCCAGGAGCAGGCTTACACATGGGCAGACATCACTGAGACAGGCATCTACGAGAGTCCCAGTGTGATGTGGTCTACTTACTACGAGGTAGTGACCACTGCCAACCTTGCCCTGCAGCACATCAGCGAGGCATCCGACCAGAGCCAGTATTCCGGTCAGAAGGGCGAGGCTCTCCTTTGCCGTGCCTATGCTATGTTCCAACTTGCCAACGTGTTCTGCCAGGCTTACGACGAGACGACGGCAGACAGCGACCTCGGACTTCCCTATCCCGAGACAGCGTCCACCAATGTACACGAGAAATACGAGCGTGGCACGCTTGCCCAGCTCTATGCCAAGATAGAAAGCGACATCACAGAGGGCATGAAGACCATCGGCGACAACAACTACGACAAGCCCAAGTTCCATTTCGGAACCACCTCGGCTTCAGCCTTCGCCGCTCGCTTCTACCTCTACTATCACAAGTATGACAAGGCAGTGGAGTATGCCAACAAGGTGCTTGGCAGCAATGCCAAGAGCATGCTCAGAGACTGGGCTACATGGGGCGCCCTCTCTGCCAACGGACAGGTACAGCCCAATGCCTACGTAGAGTCTTCTGTCAAGGCAAACCTCCTTCTCCAGGTGGTAGCCTCTGAGTGGGGAGCCGTCGGCGGTCCCTATTCTTACGGCGACAAGTATGCTCACAACTCGTTCGTTGCTTCACAGGAGACCGTACAGTCGGAAGGTCCTTGGGGCAACAGTGGCGATGTGTTCAACTACAGTGTGTTCTCCAACCCCTCCCTCTCCAAGTACATCGTGCGCAAGGTGCCTTACGACTTCGAGTACAGTGACATCCAGGCAGGTATCGGAACCCCTCATGCAGAGTATGCTGAGTTTACTGGCGACGAGACCCTCTTGGTGCGTGCCGAGGCTGAGGCTATGTTGGGACAGTACGAGGCTGCTCTGCAGGACCTCAATACCGAACTTTCCGTCTTCTCCAAGAATAGCGTACAACTTACGCTCGACGAGGTGAAGAAGTTCTACAGCGACGACGTTACTGCTTATTACACACCGACAAAGGCTACACCACGCAAGGCGTTCCATACCGCTTTCACGATAGAGAAGGACACCCAGGAACCACTGCTCCAGTGCATCCTCCACTTGCGTCGCATCCTCACCGTTCACGAGGGACTGCGCATGCAGGACGTGAAGCGTTACGGCATCACCATCTATCGCCGCAATGTACGCAGCAACTATAAGATAACAGACATCACCGACACCATGGAGGCTCGCGACCCGCGTCTCGCCATCCAGTTGCCGCAGGATGTCATAGAGGCAGGCCTTCCCGCCAACCCGAGAAAACAAAAATAAATGTTTAAGTGAAGAGTGAAGAGTGAAGAGTGAAGAATCCTCTTGCTTAAGTGAAGAGTGAAGAACGAAGAGTGAAGAACGAAGAGTGAAGAACGAAGAGTGAAGAATCCAAATGCTTAAAGGATGTATTTATCCCTAAAACATTTGTCCCTTAACTTCTCTAACTTCTCTAACTTCTCTAACTTCTCTTAACTTCCCTAACTTCTCTAACTTCTCTAACTTCTTTAACTTCTCAAAAGGCCGATGTCTTAACTCCTTTAACTCCTTAACTTCTTAACTTCTCAAAAAATAAAAACAATGAAACACTATATATTCCTGCTCATGCTGAGCCTGTCTGCAGGCGTGGGGCTGGTGTCGTGCTCTAACAACGACCCCGACAGTGCCACCATCTTCCCGGTGGACTCACCGCAGCGTGACGCTTTCGACCTTTGGTTGCAGAAAAACTATACCAGTCCGTACAACATCGACTTCAAGTATAAGATGGAGGACATCGAGTCAGACTACAGTTATACGCTCGTGCCAGCCGACTCAGCCAAGTCGGCTAAGCTCGCCATCCTCGTGAAGTACCTGTGGCTCGACTCCTATGCCGAGGTGATGGGACAAGACTTCGTGAAGTCGTACGTACCCCGTGTCATCCACTTGGTGGGTAGTCCTGCCTACAACAGCAACGGCACCATGGTGCTCGGTACTGCGGAGGGCGGTCTCAAGGTGACCCTCTACATGGTGAACAGTCTCACCGACGAGGTGCTCACCAACTATGCCACCATGACCTCGTACTACTTCCACACCATGCACCACGAGTTCACTCACATCCTCAATCAGAAGAAGCCTTACGACACCTCCTTCAACAAGATCACGGAGTCGGGCTATGTGAGTGGCAACTGGTACCAGGTGGATGATTCCGAGGCCCACGGCAAAGGCTTTGTCACTCCCTATGCCATGTCAGAAGGAACAGAGGACTTTGCCGAGATGCTCTCCGTCTACATCACCTATTCGGCAGCACAGTGGCAGGCCATCCTCGACGATGCAAAGACCAACGGCGGCACTGAAGCAGTGGAGGCTCTTGAGCAGAAGCTCAATATCGTAAGAAACTATATGTCAGAGTCTTGGAACTGCGACATAGACCAGTTGCGCAGCACCATCCTGCGCCGTGGTTCGGAGATGAAGTCACTCGATTTGGAACACTTAAAATAAGAACTACGCATGATGAAAAAGATATATATGGCAACCTTTCTCGCCGTGGCAGGACTCAGCTTGCAGTCATGTCTTCACGACGACAAGGAATACTTTGACAGTTCTGCGGCAACCCGCATCGAGAGTACGGTAGAGAACACGCAGAAGATATTGGAGTCGGCTGGCAACGGTTGGCAGCTCCATTATTTCACGGGCGAGAACTATACAGGCGGTGGTTACACCTTCCTCCTGAAGTTTCAGAACGGCAAGGTGACGGTGGCAGGCGACCCACAGTTGGCTACCTCCGAGGAACGCGCCACCTCCAGCTACGGTGTAGACCGCAGCATGGGCCCCGTGCTCACCTTCAACACCTACAACACCATTCTCCATCAGTTGGGCACCCCCACCTATAGCAATATCCAGGGTGAGCAGGGCGACTGGGAGTTTGTCGTCACCAAGCTCACACAGGACAGTGTCTTCGTGAGAGGCAAGAAGTGGGGCAACAACATGGTGTTCACACGTCTCCCCGAGAGTGTAGACTGGACAGCCCGTCTCGACAGTCTGGCAAAGGTAAACGACCTCCTCGCTGTCAACTATACGTCAGGAAATACCACGGATGCCAACAAGATGGTGGAGGTGAACAACACCACCCGTCGCATCATCTATCGCTCTGCCTCCAACCAGTTGGTGGAGCAGCCCTACTATCTCACTACGACAGGCATCTGCGCCCTCAATCCCATTACCGTGGACGGCGTAGAGACATCCAGTCTTGACGTCAACGAGAACAGCGAACTGACGGCTAAGAACGCCACCCAGCAGTTGAAGCTCACTCCTTACGCAGCAACCATCGACACATGGTTGGGCAGTTGGACACTCAGCAGCATGTCGGGCGGTTGCGACATGACCATCTCCAAGGTGGAAGACAGCGACAATATGCTCAAGGGAGAGTTCACGCTCAATGGCTATACCTATGCCGTTGGTCTTACCTTCGACCCCGAGACTGGCAAGCTCAACATGCCCACCCAGCTCATCGAGGACCCCACTGGCAAGTATCCCGCCATCTGGTTTATGAACGCCGACCTCAACGTAGGCTATCTCTTGGGCGAGGGCGGTATGAATCTCGTATGGCACGGTGTCAGCCAGGAGGCAGAGTTTGAGGACGACGGCACCCTTGTCTCGCAGGGCTACGCCACGGACACCTTCGTGGGCTTGGCTTGCACCTCGCAAGGATCCCCCATCAAGGAGAACGACAGTTATGTCTTTGTCTTCTCATGGTATTATCTTTCCAATCTGACAAAAAACTAATAAACGTCAACAATGAAGAAACATATAATAATAGGTATGGCTGCCTTGGCGCTTGTTGCCTCCTGCAGCAATGACAACGACTATCATGCTGTCGCCGAGAGCACCATCAACGTGCTCTCTGCCAAGACATCGTTAGGTCCCAACGACAGCGAGGGAGCAGTCACGGTAGACTGCACCCCCGTGCAGGCTTACACCGACGAACCTACGTGGCTCACTACCACGGTGGACGGCAACACAGTGAAGTTGGCCGCCCTTGCCAACGACTCCCGCCAGTCGCGCAATGCGAAGCTCGTCATCAAGAAGGCGGCCAACGACTCCATCGTTCTCAATGTGTCGCAGTATGGTCTTATCCTCACCGTCGACAATGCCGACATCGTGCAGAGCAACGACGGGGCAGGCTCCTACACCAAGAAGTGCTCCAGCAACACCGCGGTGGAGATCACTTATGCTCCCGACTGGGCTACGGCGACGGTGGATGCCAACGAGGGAACGATGTCTGTGGAGTTGGATGCCAACAACACGGGTCATTTCCGTGCCGACTACATCAAGTACAAGGCAGCAGGCGTGAGAGACTCCTTCATCGTGAAGCAGTACGACTTTGACGCCGACATTGCCGGCAACTACATATTCGCCTACAACACCCTCAACGACAGCATGAAGGTAGAGTTCGAGACTGTCCACGCCACTCTGAGTCGCAGCGGTCTCTCCGTCACCTTCCCCGACTATGGCAAGTACACCTTCCCCGTCATCGTCAACGACTCCATCGGTGCTGTGCAGATCAAGAGCAACCAGAACATAGGTCGCTTCGGTAAGTACTATGTATACAATGCCTTCATCGACATGGAGGGACGTTATTACTACGGCACTCAGTCGGGACTGATCACTGCTCCCTTCAAGTATAGCGAGGAGTATGGCACGTACGGCTTCTTCTCGGGCATTGCCTACGATGTGTACGGCGATACAGGCACCTTCCTCTCCATGATCTTGCAGGTGTACAAGGCAAAGAATCCATCCCAGTCCAATTACATGACAGATCTCTTCTTGATAGCGAGTCCCTATATGCTCCAGGAGCCCAAGGACGAGTCGGCAGCCAAGCAGCTCGGTGCCAAGCAGCATCGGGACGTCAGTGCCATGACGCGTTTTGCTGCGACGAGAGGAATGGAGTAATATCAAAACAAAAAAAATCATTACTTAACACTTTATATATATGAAGTATATTTCTACCCTTTGTGTGGCTTGGCTGATGTCAGCCAGCTGCATGGCGGCAGGGATGTCAGGCCTGGCATCTTATGCCCACAAACTGAAGAAGACGGGTATTCACAACTTCGTGTCCGTGCCAGGCATGGTGGACCGCAGCAACACTGCCTTCCAGCTGCAGAACGCAGGCTTCGCCAAGTTGAAGAACGCTCCGTCGAGAGTGTCCGACACAGACTCAGAGATCATGCCTTCCAATAGTTTCTCTTCAGAGGGCTACGGATGGGTGACTGGCTCTGACAACAACAACTGGTACTTCACCCAGGAGAGCGAGTATCGCGACTCAGTGCTTAGCGAGTACTTCACCGCTCATTACTTTAAGTCATCTACGATTACCGTCTATGACAACAACCACAAGCAGATAGGTCAGTTCAAGGTCGAAGCTCCCGAGGGCTGGACCCATGTCTCTGGCGTAGAGCCTTACGGTCCTGTCACCAACAAGCTCTTCGACAACAACTCCAATTCCAACGAGATACTCGTGGAGATCCATGAAGCAAACAATGGCGTAAACAAGTACTTGACCCGCGCCTATGACATCAGCACCGGTGCCGTGAAGTTTGAGCGCGAGGGAACAGGTGTCGTGTTCCATTCTGCTGCCAACAGTTGGACGATACACGACCGTCTGATCATGACCACAGAGACAGACAGCACATACCAGGTAGAGATCATCGCTCCTCCTACATGGGGCAAGACAGAGGCTTATGTGGAGAAGACCTTCAACTTCGACCTCGACACCCGCATCACCTACCTGCAGAGTCCCTGCTTCAACTGCTTCGATGTCAACGGTACACCCTACTATGTCATCGCAAGCTACAAGGATCCGTTTACCTCTTCCGATGCCAGTGACACGTCAACGGATATCAAGCAGAATCCAGGCAACTATGTCGTTCTGCGCACCTTGGACAAGAACTTCAAGCAGGTAGACTCCCTTGCCGTCTCCATCGACGTGCCCGAGGGTGCCACCTACCGTTCGGCAGCCTTCGGTCTCTTCGGCAACAACGACTTGTCTAAGGGTTACTACACCGACAATGGCAAACTCAACTATGTCGTAGAGTTGCTCGACTACACGCCATCTCTCGATGCCGACCTTGCCAGCTTCGCCGTTTACGACTCAGAGCACGGCAAGCTGAAGGACATCTGCGACAAGGTGACCAGCAGTCAGTGGGCCATGCTCAACACCATCCACGGCAAGTCTGATCAGATGTGGTTCCTCCAGACTCTCGGCACAGGCGAGAGCGCTTCCGAGCAGATACAGCTCGTCGACGTACCTTCGTGCGAGAAGGTGGCCTATCTGCCACAGTCTATCGACGGCAACTCCATCTCCAGCAACTTCGACCGCTATCCTTCTTCTGCCAACAGCTACGGCTACCAGTATGTCATCGCACTGAGCAAGGCTGAGATGGCAGAGGACAGTTGCGTGCTTGCACCCATCGCTTGGGTGAACCCCGACCGCACCATCGACCACAAGGATGCGCTCAACCTCGGTCTTGACGCCGAATATTTCACACCGCTGCTCAACAGCACATCGCTCAATCCCTATCTCTTCAACACTGACGACGATATGGAGTATGTCTACATCGCCAAGAAGCGTCGCACCGACGGCAGCAGCAAGGTAGACAACGTGTTGGAGGTGGCAAAGACCGACGGCACTGTCCTCAAGTCTTGGCGCGGCGATGATGAGAATGTGTTTACCACCGCTTCTCTGCCACAGATGAACTCAAACGGCAAGATGGAGATGATGGTATGCTTCAAGAACTCTACCGAAGGCAAGTATGATGTCAACTTCTATGACCTGCCTTTCAGCAAGTTTACTGAGGGTGGCGACGGTACCAAGAAGAATCCTTTCCTCATCTCTACTGTCGGCGACCTGCAGCAGATGGCACAGTTGCCAGACAGCGCTTACCGTCTCGTGAGCGACATCGACATGAGCAAGAGCGCTTCTTACTGGATTCCTATCAAGTCGTTCAAGGGCGTTCTCGACGGCGACGGATATTCCATCTACAACCTCGGCATCCAGACTACCGCCTCACACGCTGGTCTCTTCGGTACACTCGACGAGCTCGGTGTTGTCAAGAACCTTGTCATTGCCAACCCAACCCTCGAACTGACCAGCACCAACCAGGCTGCTGGTATCATTGCTGGTGAGGCAACTTATGACTATACAGGCAAGGGTACAGACATCAATGTGGACAGCGTCTTCGTCTATGGCGCCAAGATCACGGGCGATGTCGATGCCAACATCGGTGGTCTCGTAGGTTGTCTGAGCCTGAGCAGTACCATAGCCAACTCTTCTTTCCAGGGCACCATCACGGCTCCCAATGCAGAGGGCGTAGGTGGTATCGCTGGTAAGCAGCGCACGGGAAGTATTATCACTGCTTCTTATGCCGACGTGAATGCGACAGCAGGTACATGCCTCGGCGGTATCGTCGGTACGGTTGGTTCTACAAATGACTATTGCAAGGTGACCAACTGCGAGGTGAAGGGTACCCTCACCGCCGAGAACAGTGTCGGTGGTATCATGGGCTACAGCTACTCCAACTCCATCAGCAACTGTATCAACCATGCTGACATCACCGTTACCAATCCTTCTACATGGGATGGTTATGCAGCCGGTGGTATTCTCGGTTATCTCGAAGCCGAGTGGAACGGTTCAAACGTCAAGGTCATCAACAACTGTCTTTCTGCAGGTACTGTGAAGGCTGTCGACGAGAATGGCAGCGAGGTGGCTGAGCCTACTACTCTCCATCAGATTGTGGGCAAGACCATCGCCGATGCTTCGTATGAGGCTGGCGAGGAGCACAAGACAGAGACACGTATCTCGAACAACTACTCTACCACCGATGCCGGCAGCACCGACGCTGGAAGCGTAGAGGGTGCCTACAAGGCTGCCAAGGACATGGACAAGAGCTTCTTCGAGGGCCTCTCTTACGCCTATGGTTCTACTCAGACTGAGCCTTGGAAGGACAACGGTTCCATTCCTACACTCTACTTCAACAACATCGCCAAGGCACTCTTCGTGAGCAACGAGGAGGTGACGGTAGGTACTACCGACGAGGGTTCGACCGTCATCACCGTCAGCGTCTATGGTGTCGATGACATCGACTTGGAGTCAGACCTCGACGTCACTGTCAACAACAAGAACGCCACCGTTGTCATGGGCAAGGCTGATGGCAACACCATCCAGTTGACCATCAAGGGTCAGCAGACCGGCTTCTCTACCATTACCATTGGTTATGGCGAACTGTCTACCCAGGTATTGGTAACCGTCCTCAAGGGCTATGTCTCTGGCATTGACGAGGCTCCCGTAGCCGATGCCTTCGCAGTGAAGATAGCCAACGGCGAGGTAAGTGCCGAGGGCGCAAGCAGCATCCTCGTTTACAGCATCGACGGTCAGCTCGTGGGCGAGACCGACGGCGCAGCCTTCTCTACCTCTTCACTCGTCAGCGGTATCTATGTAGCCAAGGCAACAGCCAAGGACGGACAGAAGTCCACAATCAAGTTTGTTGTGAAGTAAAACATCTTTTGCATGAAGAATATTTTAGGAAAATCATTACTCGCCATCGCCTTGGCAGCCTGCTCCGCGCAGGTTGTCGAGGCGATGCCTGCTTATCCCTATCCAGTCCAGGTAAGACAGGCAGACGGCACGATGCTCACCATCCTGCAGAGGGGTGACGAGCATGGCAACTGGATGTTGACGACCGACGGCAAGCCGCTGCTCTTCAATGTCGCCACGGGCAACTATGAGTATGCCAAGCTCATGAATGGCACGCTCCAGGCAAGTGGCATCAAGGCTACCGAGGCAGGACAGCGCACCGCCCAGGCAAAGGCTTTCCTCCAGTCGCAAGACGCGGAGGGCATCCTGCAGCTGTGCCGTCAGAACCGTGCAGCTCGCCTTGCCAAGGCAGCAGGCGCACGCCGCCAGGCTCTGCAGAAGTCGGGCAGCGATGTGCAGAGCCACCGCCTCACCAACTATCCCGTGAAGGGACAGGTCCACTCGCTGGTCATCCTCGTGCAGTTCTCTGACACGAAGTTTACTACCGTGGGCGACGATGCGACGCAGTTCTACAAGGACATGCTCAACAAGCAGGGCTTCACTTACTCCAACGGTGCCGAGGGCAGTGCGAGAGACTTCTACGTAGACAGCTCTGACGGAGTCTTCCTGCCCACCTTCGATGTCGTGGGACCCGTCACCCTGCCCGAGACCTGCTTCTACTATGGCACCAACCTCGGCAAGGACGACAACCCTGCCCGTCTCGAAGAGTTTGTGCGCCAGGCATGCACCCTTGCCGACCCACAGGTGAACTTTGCCGACTATGACAACAACGGCGACGGATATGTGGACAACATCTACTTCTTCTATGCGGGCTATGGAGCTGCCGACTCGGGCGAGTCGCGTACCATCTGGCCGCATGCCAGCAGCTACTGGGAGATGGCTTCCCAGGCAGGACTCACCACGACGACGCTGACTCTCGACAATGTGAACATCGGAAGTTATTCGTGCAGCAACGAGATCATCGGTACGCTGGACACCGCACAGCCAGCGGGCATCGGCAACTTCGTACATGAGTTCGGCCATGTCTTGGGACTGGCAGACCACTATGATGTCGACTACGGCACTACCACCTTCGACCCAGCCCTCTTCGACACCATGGCGATGGGCTCTTACTGCAACAACGGCAACACCCCGCCAGCATTCTCTGCCTATGAGCGTGCTTGCTTAGGATGGACAGACCTCATAGAACTGAAAGCCGGGACAGACACACTCAATATCCTGCCCGACCTGAAGGACAGCAACAAGGCATACCGCGTGTCGGTGGACGGCACCAAGGGCAACGAGTTCTTCGTGCTCGAAAACCGCCAGCAGAAGGGATGGGACACTTACCTGCCCGGTCACGGCATGCTGATGTGGCACATCGACTACGACAAGGACGCATGGGAAGCCGACGAGGTGAACATCATGGCCTCTCACCAGCGTGTGGACATCGTGGAGGCTGACAACAGGCGCAACTACGAGACCTTCGATGGCGATCCCTTCCCCGGTGCGTCCAACGTGACGAAGTGGCAGCTCACTTCCTGGGCTGACGAAAAGGTATTGTCTCTCGACGACATCGAGGAGAAGGACGGCGAGATACGTCTCATGCTCGGCGACCTCGACCTCAAGCTCGCCACTCCGCAGATAGACTTCCAGACGGTGGCAGACAGCAGCGTGGTGCTCTCCTGGGATGCCGTTGCCGCGGCCAAGGAGTATGTACTCAATGTCTACGAGAAAAAGGACGGAAACAAGACTGTCTTGCCTGCCTACACCGACAAGATGTATAGCGACGCAGGACAGATAGAGGTGACGGGACTCTCTCCCGAGACCGACTATGAGTTCTCTCTGAAGGCGCAGCGCGGTTCTTATTCTTCTGATGTCTATACCGAGAAGGTGACGACCACGGCGGTGCCTTTCAGCAAGTATTACGTCACCCACCTCTATGCCGACAATGTGGAGCCCGATGGTTTCACGGCTTCCTGGACGGGCATTGACGCAGCCGACGACTATGAGGTGACGCTCTCCAAGATGGTCTACGACGCGACTGGTCAGCAGAAGGGCTATGACTTCAGCGACGAACTGAATGGTCTGCCGCAGAGCTGGACCACGGACGGTATGGTCAACACCAGCACCTATGGTGCCGCCGCTCCCTCGCTGCGTCTCAACAAGGTGGGAAGCAGTCTCGTGGTGGCTTATCCCGACGAGAAGATTACGTCCGTCTCCTTCCATGTGCAGAGCAGCGGCACTACCAAGGCTACGCTGACCGTCTCTGTCTTGCGCAACGGCGAGTGGACTTCCATCTTCCAGGCTGATGGCAGCAACGATGCCGTCAAGGCTGGCTTGGATCCTACCCTCAACTTCGATGAGGCCGATGCCGTCAAGTTGGAGGTGGAGGCTCGTACCTCCGGTGCCTTCTTCTTGGACGATGTCTATGCCGTCTGTCACCAACTCCAGTTGTTGCCTGTAGAGGGCTACGACGGTGTTTCCACTGGTGGCAAGACTACCTTTGCGTTCACAGGCTTGGAGAAGGGCACTCACTACTCCCTCACCGTGAGGGGCAAGCAGGGCAGCGAACTGTCTTATCCCTCTGAGCAACTCGTGGTGGATACTCCTACGTCCTCGGGCATCCAGCAGGTAGGCGATGCTTCGGAGGCTTCGGATGCGCAGCGCCGAGAGTACTACGACCTCAATGGTCGCAAGGTGCAGCCCTCGCAGATGAGCCAGGGCGTGTATGTGGTGCGCCAGGGTAACAAGACTTACAAGTTTGTCAGATAACATACATTTTTTTATCCACATTACTTATTCATTAATTTTTAAGAGAGATTGTTATGAAGAAAAATCTACTTTTTGCAGTGATGCTCGCAATAGGTGCGGCTCCTGCGGTGGCAACAACAGCGACAGCAGCGCCTGTCTATGCTTCGGAAGAGGGCGACTCAGAGGACGGCTCTAAGGTGGGCTCTGCAACAACAGAAGAGTACCAGGACTTGATAGACTCTATCGATGCTGCCATCACCAAGCTCGAAAAGCTGCAGGCGTCTATCGAGGCTAAGTATCCCGAAAGCTCGGTACTTGGTTCTTTGACCTACACCATCTCGGAACTCAATGAGATGAAAACAGAAGTTACGAAAGCATACACAAATGCCACGCTGACTTCGGACGAGGTAGCTAAATACCAGGCTACTGTCAAGGAGTACGTCGAGGGTCTTGCCGACGCTGAGGCACAGGCTGCGCTTGAGGAGTACCAGGTAAAGGTAAACCAGCACTACATGGCTGCCAATGACTCCGTCAACAGATACTTGGAGCAGCTCGACGCGACCGTTGCCAACCACTATACTGATGCCTTCTATGACTTCAGTGCTGGTATGAGCACCATCTTCACCGAGATGTATTCTGCATCGACAGCAGAGGAGTTTGAGGCTATCTGCGCTAAGTTCGACTCCATTGCCGACGAGGCAAAGACTCTGTACGAGACTGCAGAGGCTGCCGCTACCTTGGTGAAGAACATCAATATCACTCTGTCCGAGTTGGAGGAGGAGGATAAGAAGGTGCAGGCAGACTTCCCCGAGTACGACCGCTCATACATGCTGGATGCAGCAGAGGACTGGAAGTCTATCGTCGCTGAGTTTGCCGCTGCACCAGCAGAGGGTAAGAAGCCTTATACTGCTGAAGAGATCGAGAGATATGCAGACAACTTGGAGTACTTCGAAGAAGAGGTGGAAGACTACTACAACCAAGCACAGAAGGATGAGTACATGGCTCAGTACAACGCCGTATACCTCCCTGCAAGTGATAAGTTGACCGAGATCATGGGTACCATCGACTCTGAGTGCCCCACCGTGAAGGATAACTATTACGGCAAGGTCGAAATTTTGTACTATGAGTTGAGTGACATGTACTTCCAGCTCTACATGACTACTCCTACCAGCGAGGAATTTGCCCTGATGTTGACAAGAGTAGAGGAAATCGTCAAGCTGGCTGAGGATATCCTTGCCCAGGCTCAGAATGCCGAGAAGATTGCCACAGGCATCAACGGTGTTTCTGCCGACGCTGTATCTTCTGACGCTGACGCTTACACCCTCGGTGGTGTGCGTGTGAACGGCAAGTCTGCCAAGGGTGTCGTTATCATCAACGGCAAGAAGGTGGTGAAGAAGTAAGAGAAATCTCTCTCAATTTGCAGAGGCTCGCAGACCCATTTTCTTTCCCGAGTCTGACGTAGCTTCATATTATCCGGAGGGGTGTGCCATGAGAATGGCGCACCCCTCTCTTTACCTTTAAACGATCGTGATCCACACTGCCTCGTCTCTCTCTCTTGCCTCACTGATGCGCTGGAGCAGTTGGTTGAGGTGCTGCCGTGAGTTCACCACCATGCCCTGGAACTTGTTCTCTCCCACGAGGATGCAGCCCTGCGTGTCGCTGGGGTAGTTGCCGGCATGGATGCGGATGCCTTCGAATCCAGGCACTCCCACGAGGAGGGGGAGCCACTTGCCGAAGCGTGGCGACTTGGTGACGACGAGGGGATAGGAGCCTTCTGGTATGGCTGTCTTGCCCGGTATCTTGCGTGCCACCTTGCCCGACTGTCGGCTGTATCGGGCGTTCACCTCCTGGGGCGCGAGCGCCACGCCGAGGAGGTTGCGCCAGGTGGGTTCGAGCGTGTCACAGAAATACTTTTCTTTTGTGAGCCTGCTCTCGTCCACCAGTGCACGGACTATGCCCTTGCCGCCAATGGTCTTGCCTGGCAATACTTTTCTTGTCACTTCTCCATCGGCAAGGATGTAGAGCTTTCCGATAGTATATGTATTCTTCTTTGCTATGCGTTTTACTATTATTTCCATAATTTATTATTTAGGAATTTTAATTTGCGGAAAATCGCACTGTCATTGTCATTGTCATCACTCGTGCCCTCGGCTATCTGCTTGACGACATATCCGCGGTGCACCCACTGGTTGAGAGCCATCTTGATGCGCGTGCGGTTGTCGTTGTCGAAGCCCTGTGCGCGTCGCACCTTGATGTAGTCTGCCATGGTGAACTCATCTGGAAGGAGTGTGAGGAGGTTTGTAGGACCGCCCTGTGCCGTGCGCGACACCTTCTCCTGTTCCTCGTCGGCATCGTATATCATCTGTCCGAAGAGCTTCAGCTTGCACCACAGGTCGTACCTCTCGCTCCAGCGCACGAAGTCCTCTATCGCTTTCTCCCACTTCATGCCGTTGGCGACATACAGCACGCATGCCTTCAGATAGGCGATGACATTGGCTCGGAAGGAGAGGTTCTCGAAGACATAGTTCTGCGAGAGACGGGCGAACTCGGCGTTCTCCTCGACGAGTTTCCGCGCGAGGCGCACTGCCTGGGGACAGTCCACGAGTCCGCGAGCCTTTACCAGGTTGTCGATGTAGGGCTTCAGCTCCTCGTCGAAGGAGGCGTCGTATGTGCCGTACACGGGCATTGCCGAACCGCACGGCCTGCGCTCTATCGTGGCGAAGGAGATGCGCGAGACGGGGCCGTCCGTCACCACTCGTCGGAAGTAGTCGCGGCACTTCTTCGGGGTGCAGCAGGCGTTCCAGTTGAACCGCACTTTTACTGTCTCCGTCACTGACTGTATGCCCACACGGTCCTGTCCGTAGTTGCCGAGGTCGAAGGCGAGTTCCATGATGCGGAAGTGCTGGTTGGTCTTGCCCTTGAGGGCGTCGAAGAGGTTCAGCTCGTTCACCTTGGCGTAGAGGAAGTGGTTCTCCGCCTCCTTCATGCGGAGCACGAACGCAGGGTTAGTCATGTCGATGTTCACCTCCTGTATGACGAGACCCTCGGGTCGCTCTCGCTTGTCCTTGTTCGAGCCTTTGCGGTTGCACTCGTCCTTCCACAGGCGTTCACGCTCTCGCTGCTCTGCGTCTCGCTGTCGGATGTCCGTCATGATGCGGTTGATGGGTTGCGTGATGCTCTCCTTGCCGCTGCCTGTCGGAGCGCAGAGGATGTTCATGAGTGTCGCCTCGTGCTCCACGTTGTCGATGTATCGGAAGCGCGTGTCGCAGAGGTGAGCGCCGAGGGCAGGGAAGACGGCTTGCGAGACGGCAGGCTGGTAGATGGCTGGTGTCCTCGACACGAGCAGACGGATGAGCCGTGGCAGTCGTTCGGGCATCTGGTGGATGCGGTAGAAGTACGACTCGGGGTTGTTGATGTCACCGAAGTCCTCTGCGTCATAGTCGGTGGCGCGCCCCCGTGCCTGTTCGTCCTGGCAGAGCTTTATCGCCTTGCGCACGATGGCTGGCATGCGGCTCGCCTGCTTGCGGTTGCAGGCGCTGTCGACGGTAGTAAAAGCGCGCTGCTGCTCCTCGCCGAAGGTGGGGATGACGGTCTTTATCCACTCTCGGTTGTCGTCGCAGAGGTAGCGGAGGTAACAGGCGAGAGAGAAGATGAACGAGTTGCGTGAGCCGTGCTCCGGCTCGCCACCGAGGAGCTCCACGAGCTTGTTGACGATATCGGAATAAGCGATTCCGTCGTAGTCTGACGGGAAGGAGTCGCACACGGATCTCACGGATCTCACGGATGGGCTTGCGCCATTGGAAGAATCTCCCACAGAAATCACGGAAATCACAGAATTTGTTTTTGAACACGAATTATCATGAATTTCTTGGCTTGCGCCATTGGAAGAGTCGCACACGGATCTCACGGATCTCACGGATGGGCTTGCGCCATTGGAAGAATCTCCCACAGAAATCACGGAAATCACAGAATTTGTTTTTGAACACGAATTATCATGAATTTCTTGGCTTGCGCCATTGGAAGAGTCGCACACGGATCTCACGGATCTCACGGATGGGCTTGCGCCACAGCTTTGATTGCTTCCATGATTGCTGAGATGAGTATTAGGAGAATCATGAGAATCAGAAGGTTGGGCATGCTCAGCAGGAGCGCCAAGAGCAGCAGCAGGAGCGCCACTATCGCCCGCAGGTCGAGTCGTCTTGTCATTGTTTTCATTGTTAATGGTGTTTTGTGTGTTGTTTGTTTGCGAAGCAGAATCCGTGTTATCCCGTGCGAAGCACTCAGATCTGTGTAAATCTGTGTTATCTGTGGGAGATTTCATGTTCCCCGCAGAATCCGTGAAATCCGTGAGATCCGTGTGCTTTATATTACCCGTGCTATCCGTGTGGGAAAAACTCCTGTCTTTAAAGAGTTCTGCCTCGTTGATATATAGGATATAGTCTTCCGGCACGATGAACGAGGGACGAGCCAAGTCTTTCACGCACGAGTCGTACTCCGCATCTTCGAGCTGCTCCGACATCCAGTGCTGCGCCTCTGCGAGCGACATTCCCTCGGGAATAGTAAACACGAGTCTGAGTCCCTCCAGCGACGGCGTGACATGCACCAAGAGTATGCGCTCTAAGACCGTTGGATTCTTCACTCTTACCTCTTCACTCTTCACTTTCCAATACCCCCTGGGGTCTGGGATATGGTCTTTGTCGTAGATGGAGAGTCCACTGGGAATGGCGTCGGCGTTGAGCCTTCTGCCGTTCCGGAACGTGGCGTGCGGCGTGAGTATGGGCAACTGACTCTTGAGTTGCGTCTTCATGGTGTCATAGTCTGCCTGGCATATCTCGCCACGGCGCTTGCGTTCCAGTGCGTCCTCTATCTGTGCGCACACGTCCTTCACCTTGGCGCTCTGTGTCGCCTGGTGGAACAGTTCGGGGGTGCATATCTGCACCTCCCGACTTCTTACATTTCTTGATATTCCGAACATAGATTTCAATTTTTGGGGGAGTTAAGGAGTTAAGGAGTTAAGGAGTTAAGACAACAGCCTTTGTGGCGCATGCCCTCTTTTTACCTTTTTACCTTTTTACTTTTTTACCTTTAAACGACCTTTTCACTTTACCTTTAGGATTTCACTCACTGTGATGTCCTGGAACACTTGTCCCTGGTACTCATGTGTCTGGAAGCGGAGCTTCACGACGACGAGGTCTCCGGCATAGAACCGCAGCTGGGCGATGCCGCCGAGCATAGAAGCCACAAACTGGTTCTCGTACTTGCCGCCAAATTCCTGCAGCTGGATGTTACACTTGGCGAGCTTGCCGCCCTCGCTCTTGGCAGAGTCCACCTCGTACATCTGTCCCTGAGCCACTACTTTCATAATCATTGTTTCCATATTGTCTGTTACGTTTAATTATTTTTTTTGAACACGGAATTCACGGAATTCACGGAAGTTCTTTTTTTTGAACACGAATTTCACGAATCTCACGAATCTTTCTGAATGTTTTATTTTAACACGAATGTCCATGAATTTACCACGAATTTTCATAAAATTTTTCACACGGATAAACACGGATTTCACGGATGGCATGCGCCGTATAAATTCCGTCTAATTTCGCGGATAAATTCTCAAGCAAGAATGTATTCGTGTAATTCGTGTAATTCGTGTTCAAAACTCCCATACGGCGTATGCCCTCTTTTTACCTTTTTACTCTTTTACCTTTTTACCTTTAAACTACCTTTTTACCTTTTCATGCAGGAATCTTCTTCCCTTCTCGGTCCACACGAGGTAGGTCCTGGTGGTGAGGGTGTTGTCGAAGAGGTCGCGGGCGCAGTGCGTGCGGGTCTTGGCGAGACCGTGGTTTTTGTACTCGGCGTAGAGCATGTAGTGTCCGCTCTGAAAGTACTGTATGTGGAGGCCACACAACTGGCGGTTCAGTTCCTGCGCCGTCATGCCTAACTCCTTCGCTATCTCCGTGGTGGTGTAGCACGAGATGCTCTGCAGCACGCTGTCGGCGAATTGAGCACTGGGCAACAGGTGGTCTATCAGTGCGTCCCTTTTGTCGAGCTCCCTGCGGAGTGCCTCCTTCTCGTCGAGAGTCCTGCGGAGCACCTCCTCCGTGCGGCGGATGACCTCCTCATAGGTGTCTCCCTCACGGACGGGGATGTATCCACCCGTCTTGCGAATCTGTGGCAGCACCACGCTCGTTACCCACTGCTTGAAGCGCTGCGCTATCGGCAGCTTCGAACCGAAGACGAGGCAGTAGAACCCGCTCTCGTTCACGAAGAGCATCTCTGTCAGCTGAAACTTTCCCTCGCACACTCCATATCGGTTGGCGACTTTTTTAGCTGCCGTACGTTTCATACGGTCGCTTTCCAAAGTGTGGCGAGATATTGCTTTGTCTGCTTGCTTGTATCCCAACACCTCGCATACGTCTTTTCCGCAGAACAGAGGGTTGCCGTCGTGGTCTACCATGGTGCGTACCTTGCCGAACTCTGGGTTCTCGAAGATTCTGATTTCATTCTTTTCCATCGTTTGTACTTGTTTTTTGTTATACTTTTTGTTTCTTTGTCGATGCAAAGAGCGTACAGCGTACATGCGGTGGCCACCATTCGTCTCGCCTTCGTGCGTCTTCTTGACTTTCGACGATGCAAAGGTAGACATAAAAACAATCCCAAACTAAAAAGCACCGGTTTGGGGATTTTCTTGGGGATTTTGGGGATTTTTTCGGGGATTTCGGGGATTTCGGGGAATCAGTTAAGAACAAAAAAAATGCGCAAGGGACTACCTTGCGCAAGTTATTTTTTAAGCATTACTAAACAACAACTGATTAACAGATGGCTTTTTGTGAGTGCTCCTAAAAAATATTGTATATCATTTTTTTAGCTTTTCCAACTCCTCTATCAATTCAAATACCGTAGTGGAGGGATTCTTGTAGGTCACGAGCTGCTTTGCTCGTTTGCAAGCAATTAGCACATTCCGCACCAAGTGCTCCCTATCCTCTGTTGACAGTTTGCCTTTCTTGTATTGCCTGATGTGTCGAGCCAACTTGCCTACACAATCCACGCTTGAGATCTCAGCATGTTGCTCTGTATAATGGAGCAACAACCATAGTTCGACACATGGATTTGAGCACAGCAATATCGCCCCAGGTATCTTGCGCAATCTGTCAAGCACTGATGGCACATCCAAGTCATACATCAAGAATGTCTTGTCGCTTTTCGTCTCGATGTAATTAGCCTTGCACCTGCTTATCAAGGCAGGCGTCACATTGAGCAATGTGCGCTTCGGTATGATATGGATAGGCAAGCGATAATGTGCACGCAACATTTCGACATAAGCCACCTCCGTGTCGCCCTCGCAAAAGACGAAGTAGTTGGGCTTCATCGCCCGTCCCTTGGATGTTCTTTGTACTCTTGCCATAGCCTCAGAGCGTTAAGGTCGATATATACGGGATGGCATCGAAGCGCCCCTGCAAATAAGCTTTCTCCATATCCAACGTGTCACGGAAATCCTTGAAGTCGAACAGAGAATAGAGGTCGCTGCTGCCATCCTCACGCTTATTCACGAAATATACCTGGTCGCGGCGTTGGAAATCCGTGTTCAGCAAATGGGTGTTGTGAGTGGTGTAGACGAGCTGGGCATGGTCGCTGTGATTGAACATGCCGATGACAAACTCCACCAATTGGGTATGAAGACTATTGTCTATCTCGTCTACTAAGAGCAACTTCCCATCATGGATGATACCGATCACTCTCAACATCATGCGAAACAGTGTCTTTGTTCCCTCCGACTCCTCCGTCTCGAAGTCGAAAGGCACCGACGGATTGGTACGATGATAGGTTGTGATGGCATTGTTCTGAATCTTGAAATCCACAATGTCGCTGTCCGCTGTACGCAGCACTTCAAGCATCTGCTCTTTTCTTGCCTTAAACAGGGCGTCAAGCGAATCCATATCAGCCATTTGATAATCGAGCACTATGTCATTGCAGAAGAACAAGAAGATCTTCTGGGCTATCTCCCGGTCCATCTGACTGGCGCGGGAGACATAGAGCGCCTTCCTCGATGTGTTGTCTGCTACGTCGAAGGGACGCTTGATGGCAGTCTTAAACTCATAGATGTCCTTCTTCTCCGTGCCACGGCTCTCGTCACGACTGAACACCAGAGATCTGCGACCATTGGGATAATAATACAGGACCTCGGTTATGATTTCATCATGCATGAAAGAAAACGAGTATTCGTACTCTATCTTGTCCAGCAAGAAACGGATATAGAAAGAACTTGGCTTGTCCTCTCCATTCTCAAACTTGAATGGTGAGATGGCAAACTTGGTGTCCGCATTATAATTATGCGAAGAACGAACCATGCCTACGCAAGCCCTGATAGCCTTTATCACATTGCTCTTACCCGAAGCATTTGCTCCAAACAAGGCAACGCTCTTCAGCATCTGTTCCCCATCAACAGTAAACAGATTCCCCTCAAGCTCCCTTACCTTCTTCGTCTGGATCTTGGCTGCTTGCAAGTCCAAAGTCACCTCGTCTCGAAACGAGAATATATTGCCTAAACGTATCTCTAAAACCATTTTAATGCCGATATTTGTAATTTAATTGCAAATATAAGGAATAAATCTCGTGTTTATACCTTGCACATATGATTTTTATTATTATTTAGCATATCGTTTTAAAACAGAACTGGAATAGGTAGAGAGCGGGGATATTTGTTTTTAATATGGCGACCTTGGGGCTGCATATCATTCGCCGTCGAGCCATCCTCTTATTTCTTTATCGAAATCAGAGTCAATGCGTTGTGTCTTATTGACTTTCGACGGTGCAAAGGTAGACATAAAACAATCCCCAAACCAGCAAGCACCGGTTCGGGGGAATTCTTAATTCTTCATTTTCAGGATTTCCTCAAGCGGCAGCTCCGTCGCTTCTGCCACTTGACGGTCAGAAAGTCCCATTGCCAGCATGCGGCGAGCTACGGCCAGCTTTCCTTTCTCAAAGCCTTTCTTCTCGGCAAACTGTTGGGTGGCATATATGTCACGCATATTCTTGATGTCCTCGTCGTAAAGCTCCAGCTCCTCACGTGAAAGCTTGCGGAGGTCGCCTATCTCTGCCAACTTGCGGAACACGGGGTATTTCTCGCTGAATGGCATCTGTTCAAACATGTTCATATTCTTTATTATATAAATCCAACAATCAAATATATCCATACACTCGGCCTCCGAATGCTTGTCGAACAGCGGCAGCTGGAGGTACACAATACGCATCTTGTCTGACGCACGCTGGCGTGTCTGCAGGTCGGTGAGCACCATGTCGGTGCGGAAGCCATTGAGAACAGGACTGCTTGAAACGAAGTCCATGAAGCACACCGTATAGACTGGTGCCAAGTGGTAATCCCACACGCCTTTCACTCCCTGCTCTACGATGGCACGAGCCGTATAGTACAATGCCCTGTCGGCAAAGAATTCCTGCTCTTTCTTCTGCATCTCCACGATGATATGCTTACCCTCGTCGGTGACGCAATAGACGTCGAAGACCACACCGCGGTCGTCGGGGCGCAAGCCAAGCTTCTCGGTCTTGGCAAACGTCACGTCCCGGATTACCAACTCGTCCTCGAACAGTCCGTTCAGGAACGTTATCAGGCACTCTTTCGTGTCTTCACTCCCAAAGATTCGCTTGAAAGCCCAGTCTACACGAGGGTCTATAAATCTTGCCATTTTCTAACGATTTACCAAGTCGTGGACGCAATATTGCGATTCGTCCGCAAATTTACTACTTTATTCTTGGAAATGCAAGGATTTGGGAAAGAAAAGTATATCAACGCTAACACTCACTCCCCCTCCATCAGTTCCTGGAAGCGGCGAGCCACGCTCTGCTGGCGGGTGTAGGTAGCTACGTTGCCCGTCTCCTCCCACTCCGAGAAGGCCTTGAAGAAGGGCGGCGTCTGGTTGATCTTCTTCACGCCGTCTATCTTGCACGCCACGCGCCACTTCGTGCCCATGGCGTTGATGCGGCGGCAGAAGTCGGCGAGGGCGCCGTCGCGCCAGCCCCAGTAGTCCACTAAGATGCGGTAGACGGCATACCACTGCACCTGCTGGTGGAAGAGGTAGCTGCCGTCGGCGGTGCGCTCCTCCATCAGCCTATCGAGCGCCGCCTTGATGCGCTCCTCCTCCTCGCCCTGCTGGCAGGCTCCGCCCACATACTTGTTGCCCATCACCTTGTCGCCCTTCACGTAGTCGCCCTGGACGTGGAATGTGTATGTATCTCCCATTGTCTGTGTTCCTTTCTGTCTCATTGTTTGTGTATGTTCGTATCGTTCTCTGTCTTTGCTGCGCTCTATGAGGTAGTGCAGCCTGCGTGCCTGCTCCGCGGCGCGGAGCCTGGAGCCTCCGACGGCCTCCACACTGTGGCGGTCGAGGAGGGTGGCAAACCCCTCCCTTGCCTCGTTGTCCATCTGCATCACCGTGTCCACGAGGGCGGCATAGGGGTCCTCTTGGGAAAGTGAAGAGTGAAGAGGGAAGAGTGAAGAATCCAAATGCCTAAGTGAAGAGTGAAGAGGGAAGAACGAAGAATCCAAATGCCTTCTTGCTGAAAAGCAAGGCTCCTCGCTGTCCTCTTTCTGTATGTTTTCCTCTTTCCTTCCGCAAGAGAACTCTTCCCTTAAGCATTTGGATTCTTCACTCTTCGTTCTTACCTCTTCACTTAACCTCTCTTCACTTAGGCATATGGATTCTTCCCTCTTCGTTCTTCGTTCTTCACTTAAACTCTCTTCCTGCATGACGGCGTAGGCGTTCCACTGCCTCTGCCCGGCGAGGTCGAAGAACACCTGTGCGATGTTCTCCGCGCCCTCTATCTCGATGGAGATGGTGAAGACGTCCCACATGAAGTGCCTCACCATCGCCTCGCTGTCTGTGAAGACGAAGGGCGTGCCCTCCACCATCACGCAGCCCCAGGGCGGCATCATCACGCAGCCCATGCGCTCGGGTGGCGAGAGTGCCTCGTCGATGTGCTCGAAGACAGCCACGTTGCCCTCCTTGGCGAGCCTCGTGAGGGCGCACGCCACGCTCAGGGCGAGGAGCACGCGCTCTGTGCCGCAGCTGTCGAGCAGCCGAGGATACCTGTCCTTCAGGCGGCGTGTCAGACTGCACAGACGCGCACTCTCGCGCCTGTGGAAGTCGTCCACCGTGTGGAAGGAATGGCTTATCGTCAGAAGGTCTCTCATACGTGGGGCACAAAGGTTCTGCTATCTGTCAGTTTTTGTCTATGGTTTCACACTTCGACTGCTCGAAATAGTGACTCCAGGCCAATTGGTGAGACTGTGTCTCACTTTTTCGGAAAGTAAAATCATTCCGATAGGCATTGTCATGTATGTTTTCCAGTTCTCTCTCTTTCATGTCGTTATTAGTTTTCGGGGGACACTGTCCGCGCTCTTTTATATTACGTTTCACTTTCCTCTCTCATACGTGGGGCACAAAGGTACGAAATTTTTCTGACTTCCCATTTCTATCTGAAGAAAGTTTCAGAAAAATTTTTGCCCCATCTTTTATCCTCTTGCCCTTCAATGGCGTATGCCTTTTTTTACTTTTTTACCTTTTTACCTTTTTACCTTTAAAACAGCCTTTTTTCCCCTTTTACCTTTTTACCTTTAAACGGCGTATGCCCTCTTTTTACCTTTTTACCTTTTTACTTTTTTACCTTTCAACTGCCTTTTTACTTTTTTACCTTTAAGAGTCGATGACAATGACAATGACAGTGCGATTTTCCGCAACTCCTCCATGAGACGAGAA
>CAVCDC010000017.1:0-33709 GCA_963600865.1 Firmicutes bacterium CAG:103 | reverse complement strand
AACAAGTCTGCGTAAGGCTCGGTTGGATAAAGGGTTGGGGCAGCTGAATAGTTACTTTAAAGGTAAAAGGGTAAAAAAGTAAAAAGGTAAAAGGACAGTTGGCATTCAACTGGTCTTTTACCTTTTATGGAGTTAAAGGAGTTAAGGAGTTAAAGGAGTTAAGACAATAGCTCTTTTGGGGAAGTTAAAGAAGTTAAGAGGGAGTTAGAGGGAAGTTAAGGGAAGTTGAGGGAAGTTAGAGAGAAGTTGAGGGACAATACCCTTTGTGGCGCAAGCCCTCTTTTTACCTTTTTACTCTTTTACCTTTTTACCTTTAAATAGCCTTTTAGCCGAGTCTTTGTAGTCTTGCGATGTATTTGCCGAGGATGTCGAACTCGATGTTAACGACGGAGCCTACTTCTATGGATTGGAAGTTAGTATTGTCGTGTGTGTAGGGGATGATGGCGACGGTGAAAGAGTTCTCCGTCGGTTCGCAGACGGTGAGGGAGACACCATTTACCGTTACGGAACCCTTGTCTACGGTGAAGTAGCCCTTCTTCGCCATCTCTTTGTCGAACTTGTATTCGAAGGTGTAGTAGGTAGAACCGTCAGCGTCACGCTTGCCTGTGCAATGAGCAGTTTCGTCTACGTGTCCCTGTACGATGTGACCGTCCAGACGACCGTTCATCATCATGGAGCGTTCCACGTTGACTTTGTCGCCTACATGCAGCAGTCCTAAGTTGCTGCGGTCGAGCGTCTCCTTCATGGCAGTGACGGTGTAGTTCCCGTCTTGTATGCTCACCACGGTGAGGCACACGCCGTTGTGCGCCACGCTCTGGTCAATCTTCAGTTCGTCTACGAAGGAGCAGCTCAGAGTGAGGTCGATGTTCTCCTTGTCTTTTCTGATGTCCACGACAGTGGCCATTTCTTCTACTATACCGCTAAACATGTTGGTTGTTGTTGAAATAAAGAGGAAAGGGTCGCCCGATGATGTGATGAAACTCCGAACTTAGCAATAAGTTTGAGAGCTCTCCGCTTTTGTAATCCACCGGCTTTGCAGCTTCCCGACGTGAGTCGGTGAGTGGCCCGCCATTGGCAAAAGAAGTCTTCTCGGTTTCATAATGTAATTTGATGAGTATCCCAATCGAACCGGCACGACCCTTATGTTTTTTCTTTTTGCAAAGGTAATGCATTCTTTCTTTACCGCCAAATTTTTTTGCAAAAATGTTTGAAACAAAGAAAAGCCCACGGGCTGTCCGAAACCGGAGAGCCTGTGGGCTTGTTATCTTGTGCTTCCTTCTGCCACTTGGGCTTCAGGAATGGGATTACAACTTGAACTTGTAACCAATTGTCAGCTGGAATACCTGACCTGATGTATTGCCATCTGTCCAAACATGTGAAACACCAATGTTGTAGCGTGCGTCCAAGCATACATTGGCATACTCATAGGAAATACCTACAGGAATAGAGAAGTTAACTGAGTTGAGGCCATCAATGTCTCTACTTGCTTCTGCAGTCTCGTTGCCACCTTCACCTTCAACTTTTTTCTTGCCAGAAAGCTTGAAACCTGGCTGGATACCAGCCTTTACTGCCAAGCCCTTGACAACATAAAAGTTTGCCAAGATAGGAACATTGAGATAGTCGATGTTATATTTTTCTTTTATCTTTACATCCCCAACATAGTAGTCCTTAACTTTAGCACCTTCCTGTGAGTAGAGAAGACCAAAGCTCAAACCTACGAGCTTGTTGAAGTGATATTCACCCTCAACGCCGCCTACAAAGCCAACTTTGAATTCTGAACCGCTTGCGTCTATGCTTGCAGCGTTGATACCAACCTTAGGCTGGATAGTGAACTCGCCACCCTCATACTGTGCGAAAGCACCTACTGAAGACAGCACCATAGCTGCCATTAACAAAAACTTTTTCATACTCTTTAATAATTTAAATTAATAATCTTTATCTCTTCAGGTTACCTCTGTAATCTCACCTTTCGGTAAGTCTGTTTTTCGGTTCCCTGTTTTTCTTTTTTTCGTACCTTTTCGTTTTGTGGGGACAAAGATATGTATAAAACGCATTACGAAACAAATAAAAACAAAACTTTTTTGCGATGGTTAACGAAAAATAACACTTTTGTGTCCTTTTAGGATATTTCTTCGGGGAATTCCCAGTCATCATCGTCATCAAAACCGAAGAGTGCTGGGTCTACGAAAGCATCGATGGCGCGACGTTCTTTCTTGGTGGGTCGCCCCGTGCCACGGGCACGGTCTACGAACCCGCTGATGCGGCTCATCTCAAGCAGTTCGTACTGCTTCGGATCAGTGACATTGCTATAAACGGTGGTCAGCATTTTTGCCCCTACACGCTGTTCGATGCAGTCGAGTACCTTAAAAGAATAGGTGATGGGCGCCTTCTTCACGCTCACCACATCACCGCGCTTGATGACATACGACGGTTTGCGCGACACGCCGCCCACTGTGACACGTCCGTTCTTGCAGGCGTCAGCAGCAATGCTGCGCGTCTTGTAAATGCGAGCAGCCCACAGCCATTTGTCTATTCTTGCACTTTCCTTCATGTTGCTTTTGAGAGTTTTTATATTTCAGCGGCGTTAGCTCTTTTTACCTTTTTTACTTTTTTACCTTTAAAATTACTTCTTTCCCAGCTTGTTGTACTGGTTCATCGTGTTGTCGATACCGGCGAGCACGAAGCTCTTGATGATTTCCACACCGAGGTCTATGGCAGGCTGCAACTCCTTCAAGTCCTCCTCGCTGTACTTGCCCAACACCCAGTCTATTTGTCCACCGCGAGGGTAGTCGTTGCCGATGCCCATGCGCAGACGGGCATAGTTCTGTCCGATGAGCTGCTGGATGTGTCCCAAACCATTATGGCCGCCATTGCTGCCGTTCGCCTTGAGGCGGAAGGCACCGAGAGGCAGAGCTAATTCGTCACTGATGACGAGCAGGCGGCTCTGGTCGATCTTCTCCTGGTTGAGCCAGTAGCGCACAGCATTACCGCTGAGGTTCATGAAGGTGGTAGGCTTTAGCAAGAACACCTTGCGCCCCTTGAGAGAAGTCTCCGCCACGAAACCGTAACGCTTATCCTCAAAATGAATATTGGACGCTTTGGCAAAAGCGTCCAATACCATAAATCCTGTGTTGTGTCTCGTCATGGCGTATTCATCGCCAGGGTTTCCGAGACCACATATCAAGTATTTGTCCAATGTTCTATGTTTTTATAGAAGATTACTCAGCGGCAGCTGCGGCAGCCTGCTGTGCGGCACGTGTCATCTTGATAGAGCAAACAACGACAGCCTTGCTTGTAGCGAGCTCGAGACCCTCGAATGAGAGGTCGCCCACCTTGATGCTCTTACCGATCTGCAGTGCAGTAACGTCGATGTCGAGGTGCTCAGGAATCTGCTGGTAAGGAGCAGTAACATTGATCTTACGGATAGAGAGGTTCATGCGACCACCATCGCGAACACCCTGTGCCAGACCAATCAACTTGACGGGGATACCGATAGTGATAGGCTTCTGGTCGTTCACCTCGTAGAAGTCAACGTGCAGAGGAGCGTCTGTTGTTGGGTGGAACTGAATCTCCTTCATGATGGCAGTGTGGCTCTCGCCGTCGATGATGAGGTTGATGACGTAAACGTGAGGAGTGTAGATGATCTTACGCAACTCTGTGAAGGGAACTGCGAAGGACATAGCCTCGGGGAGACCGTTCTCACCCTTCTTCTCACCATAGAGGTTGCAAGGAATCAAACCCTCTTTGCGCAATGTTTTGGAAGCTTTCTTGCCAAGGTCTGTACGCTTCTGACCTGTAACGTTAATCTCTTTCATTTTGTGTTACTCTAAATTAAGTTGTAATTAATGTGTCAATTGCCTTAACTCGCCATCACACGGATAAGCTTTGAAAAAGCGGCTGCAAAGTTACTGCTTTTATTTGGATTGTGCAAATCTTTCCTTAAAAAAGTCGAAATTACTCCCTTTTTCTTGTATGTTTAGGGGAAAATGCGTATTTTTGCACCGTTAAAAACAAAAGAAACCGAAAATTATTAGAGAATGATTAACAGGGAATTGATTCGCAAGAAGATTGTGCAGCTAACTTATGCCTACTATCAGAATGGCAACAACAACATGGACAACGCCGAGAAGGAATTGTCGTTCAGCCTTTCGAAGGCATATGATTTATACAACTATATGCTGCAGCTCATCGTGGTCGTGACTGGCGAGTCGCGCAAGCGTTATGAAGTGGAATTGGCACGCAGCCAGCGTGAGGGTACTGAGGCTCCTTCGTCTAAGTTTGCCCTCAACCGTTTTGCCCTCCAACTGGAGGAGAACAAGATGCTTGCCAGTTGGATAGAGGCGAAACATTCTTCTTGGGATGATAACGTGGAACAGGTGCGTCGCCTATACAATAATATTATAGCGAGCGACATCTACAAGGAATACATGGAGTCTGAGGAGGACAGCTATGATGCCGACCGCGAGGTGTGGCGCAAACTCTACAAGACATATATTGTGGATAATGAAGACCTGGATGCCATGCTTGAAGAGACGAGTCTGTACTGGAATGACGACAAGGAGGTGATAGACACCTTTGTGCTGAAGACCATCAAGCGTTTCGACCCTGCCAACAAAGGCGACCAGGAACTCCTGCCCGAATACAAGTCGGAGGAAGACCGCGAGTTCGGTCGCATACTCTTCCGTACCACGATACTCAACGGTGAGGTTTATCAGGGATATATGAGCGAGGCTTCTCGTAACTGGGACTTTTCGCGTTTAGCTTACATGGACATCGTCATTATGCAGATAGCCATCGCCGAGTTGATCAACTTCCCCAGCATTCCTGCCGTGGTAACCATCAACGAGTATGTCAACCTTGCCAAACTCTATAGTACGCCTCGCAGTGGCGGATATGTCAACGGTATGCTCGACCACATAGCACGTTTCCTCATCGACCAGGGACTCATCATGAAGGAGATGCCCACGCGTCATGAACATTAAACCGATAAAACAAACAAAAACATAACAAGACTATGACACAGTTATTATTGCAAGCACAAAGTGGTGGCAGCATGAGCTTCCTTATTATGATGGTGGCTATCTTCGCCATCATGTGGTTCTTTATGATCCGCCCTCAGCAGAAGAAACAGAAAGAGATACGCAAGTTCCAGAACTCTCTCGCAGAAGGTTCTAAGGTGGTTACTGGCGGTGGCGTATACGGTACTGTCAAGCACATCAATGTAGAGCAGAACACAGTAGACGTAGAGATTGCACGTGGTGTGGTTATCACCGTGGCAAAGGCTTACGTTTTCGCTGACGCAACGTCGCAGACTCCCAATGCTTAAATTTCTGCTCGGCCACGGCCGGCATTACGGCAGGGCGGGCAAATGGGTCTTCGGCAGACTGCTGAACAGGGATAACCTCATCTTTCTCTTCTTCCTTGCGTTGAGTGGCATCTTCTGGGCGATGATGACGCTCAACGAGACTTCCGAGGTGGAGATAGACATCCCTGTTTCGCTTACCGGTGTGCCGCGCAACGCAGTGATGACGGGCGACCTGCCCGACACGGTGCGTGTCACGGTGCGCGACAAGGGTTTTACGCTCATAGCCTATCGGTGGGGCAGTGTGATTCGTCCGCTGTCTTTCCGTTTCTCGACGTATGCCGATGAGGACAAGGGCAAGGGCGTGGTTCCTTATGCCGAGGTGCAACGGCAGGTGCAACAGCAGTTGTACGGGTCGAGCAAGTTGGTGTCCCTTAAACCCTCAGACTTTGACTTCTACTTCACCTATGGCGCCTCCAAGCAGGTGCCTGTGGTGTTCAGGGGTAAGGTGACGACAGCCAAGAACTATTATGTGGCGCATACCGAGTTTCTTCCCTCTGCGGTCACCGTCTATGCCAGCAAGGGCGAGATAGACAAGGTGAAGTTTGTGGAGATAGAACCTTATAACGTGCGCCAACTGCAGGACACGATACACACTACGGTGAAGTTGCGCAAGGTGCGCGGGCTGAAGATGGTGCCCCGACAGGTTAGGCTCTCCATCTATCCCGATGTGCTCACCGAGGAATCTGTCGATGTGCCGATAACGGCTGTCAACATGCCGCAGGGCATGGTGCTGCGTACCTTCCCCGCCAAGGTGACGGTACGTTTCACGGTAGGCGTGAGCCAGTTTCGTGGTGTGAACCCAGATATGTTCAAGGTGGTAGTTGACTATAACGACATTGCCGCCAACCCTTCCGCCAAGTGTACGCTGCAGTTACGTGGTGTTCCGCACATGGTGAGCAAGGCGAAACTCGACTTCCAGACGGTTGACTATCTGCTCGAACAACAATAAACCTCTTCCTCCTTTTACATATAGTTATGATAACAGCGATAACTGGTGGCATAGGCAGTGGCAAGAGTTATGTCTGCCGCCAATTAGAAAAGATGGGCATTTCCGTCTATGACTGTGATGCTGCCGCCAAACGCCTCATGCGTGAAGATGTTCTGTTACAGCAAGCATTGCAGAAGGTGGTTGGCAGGGATGTCTATCATGACGGAGTGTTGCAGAAGGCTGTACTCGCTGAGTTTATTCTTTCGGGAGAAGTCCAAAAGCAGGCGGTCAACGATGTGGTTCATCCAGCTGTTGCCCGTGACTTCGAGAAGAGTGGTATGGAGTGGCTTGAGAGTGCCATCCTCTATGAAAGCGGTTTCCACCGCCGTACCCATTTCGACCGTGTAGTGTGTGTGACAGCTCCCGAGGAGGTACGCATACGCCGGGTGATGGAGCGAGACGGAATAGATCGCGACAAGGCTCTGCAATGGGTGAGGGCACAGATGTCCCAGCAAGAAATGGTGGCACTCAGTGACTACGAGATCGTGAACGACGGCGTGCGCGATGTGGCAGAACAGATAGAAAAACTGTTGTAGACAAAACTTTAGGGTGTAAGGACACTCGTAAGAAGAACGAAAAATACAAACAAAAAGATACAGACAAACAAGATGGAAACAATTCTTTCTATTGCAGGTAAGCCAGGCCTTTACAAACTGGTATCACGTGGTAACAGAAACCTCATTGTCGAGACCATCGACGCCACCCATAAGCGTGTTCCCGCTTTTGCCACCGACCGTGTGACGAGTCTTGGTGACATCGCTATGTACACTGATGCTGACGAGGTGGCTCTGTGGAAGGTGCTGCAGAGCGTAGGCAAGAAAGAGGAGAGCAAGGAGTGCAGTCTCAACTACAAGAAGGCTTCTGCCGATGAGTTGCATAACTACTTTGCTGAGGTGTTGCCCAACTATGACCGTGACCGTGTACACGACAGCGATATCAAGAAGTTGCTGCAGTGGTACAATATTCTCGTGAAGAACGGTATTACAGATTTCGAGGCTACGCTTGCTCCTACAGAGGGTGACAACGTAGACGACAGAAAGGAGCAGGAGCCTGCTGCCGAGACAAGTGCAGAGTAGGAGAGTGACTCCAACGGAAGTGGCTCCTTCTGTTGCAATAAACGCAAAATAAAGAGCGAGGGTGCGCCATCATAATGATAGATGACACACCCTCGCTTCTTTGTAGGGAAACTAATCTCTAAGCTTCCCTTATTCTCTGATTTCTATTTCATCAGTTCTCCCAACTTTTTCAGTAGTTCTTCGGCACGCAGGTCGGAAGCAACGATGACACCATTGGCGTCGAGGAGCACATTGCTCGGGATGCTGTTAACGCCGTAGGCTTCATGGGCAGCACACTTCCATCCCTGCAGGTCACTCATCTGCGGCCAGGCAAGAGCCATGTCCTTCACAGCCTTCTTCCAAGCCTCCGCCTTGTTGTCGAAGCTTACGCCCAACACCTCGAAGCCCTTGCCGTGATACAGTTCGTAAGCCTTCTTCACGTTAGGCATCTCCATACGGCATGGACCGCACCATGAAGCCCAGAAGTCCACCAACAGGTATTTGCTTTTGCCCACGAGTTGGCTCAACTTCATGTCCGCACCGTTCATGTCCTTCATGCTCAGTTCTGTATATTTCAGCCCGGGACGGCGCTTGGCGAGAGAAGCCAACTGCATCTTCGGACGGTGCATCATCGGGTGCTGGTAGTAAGCTGTAGTACTGTCGCAGAGCGCATTCAGTTCGTCGTACGAGAAGTTGTAGTAGTTCTCTGAAAGCAGATAAGCAGGAAGCACATTGCCCTTGTTCTCATGGCAGAAAGCAACATTCTCCTTGTTCTGCTTTTTTTCTATCTTCTCCATCTCGTCCTCTATGGTTTTCAGCTTTGCCTTGGCATCGGCAGAACTGTCGCCCTTGAGTTTCTTGTACTCTTTGTAGAGGTCGCCTAACTTCTTGTCATATTCGCCCGATTTGGCGGCGAGGGCGTTCAACTTATCGTTGAGGGCAGAGCCAGCTATCTTTCCTGTAGCTAAGTCGAGGGTGACTGTAGGAGCGTCAATGATACCTGTAAGCATCTTCTCGCGGCTTGCTGCCACGGTGATGAATGTACCGGAAGGTTTGTTGCCCTTCACCTCGAATTTCCCGTTAGGAGCGGCGATGACCTCGGCAGTGTTCATCTGTCCGTCGTAGAAGACGTAGAGTGAGTCGATGCCCTGTGGAGCGGTGCCGTTGACAGTGAATGCCACGTCTTGGGCTGTGGCACAGGTGACGGCTGTTACTGCGGTCAGTGCCATGGTGATGATTTTCTTCATTTTCTTCTCTTGATTTTATGTTGTTATTACTGACTGCAAAGTTACGCTTTTTTTCTCCTTGCACCAAACTTTTACCATCAGAAATGGATTTTGCGGGAACAGGTGCTGGTAGAAATGTTAAAATCATTCCCGTGTGTTCAGTTTTTTTGCGAATTACTTTCCCATGTTGGTAAAAACACTTATTTTTGTAGGGTGGTATAACCGACTACCTATTGACAACAATAACAGAAACCAATATTCTAAAGATGAAACAACGAATGTTAGTAACCATGGGTATGACAGCTCTTGCCCTTTCGGCTTTCTCTATCGGCAAGGATAAGACGGGTGCGAAAACCTCCGTCGCTCCGCAACCTACCTATACTGAGTGGCGCGACCTGCAGGTCAATGCCATCAACCGCTTTCCTCTGCACACTAATTTCTTTACCTACTCCTTGGCTGACTTAGGTGACAAATCACTTGCTCCCTTTGACAAGACAAAGAGTAGCAACTTTCTGTCGCTTGATGGCACATGGAAGTTCAAGTGGGTGGAACATGCCGACCAGCGTCCCACAGATTTCTATAAGGAACAACTCGATGACTCGCAGTGGAAGGAAATCCAGATGCCGGGTATATGGGAATTGAACGGTTACGGAGACCCAGAGTATGTGAATATCGGTTTCGCCTGGCGCGGACACTTCAATGAACAGCCCCCTGCCGTTCCGGTGAGAGATAATCATGTAGGCTCCTACCGCCGCACCATCGACATCCCTACCGATTGGGACGGCAAGCAAGTGGTAGCCCACTTCGGTAGTGTCACCTCCAATATCTACCTCTACGTCAATGGACAGTTTGTCGGTTATGCAGAGGATAGCAAGGTGGCTGCCGAGTTTGACATCACGCCTTATCTCAGAAAAGGTAAGAACCTCATCGCCTTCCAGACCTTCCGTTGGTGTGACGGTTCGTGGGATGAAGACCAGGACTTCTGGCGACTGAGCGGTGTGGCACGTGAGAGCTATCTCTTTGCCAGAGATGCCAAACTGCAGTTGCAAGACATTCGTGTCACGCCCGATCTGCGCAATGACTACCGTGACGGTGTGCTCGATATTTCAGCCCAGGTAAAGGGAAACGGACAACTTGACTTTACCCTCGTGGACAAGGACGGCACACCAGTGGCTTCAGCCCATCATGTAGTGCCACGGGATGGAAAGGTACAGACCACCCTGCAGGTGTCTTCTCCGCATAAGTGGACTGCAGAGACACCTTATTTATATACACTGCTCGTCTCGCTGAAAGGAACAGCTCAGAAAGAATCTATCAAAAAGGGAACTGCTCAAAAGGGTGCCGCTTCGTCTGTTGCCATCACCCCCGTAAAGGTAGGCTTCCGTAAGGTGGAGATACGTAACAAGCAACTGCTCGTCAACGGTCAACCAGTACTCATAAAAGGAGCCAACCGCCATGAGATGGACCCAGACGGTGGCTACTGCGTAAGTATGGAGCGTATGGTGCAGGACATCAAAATCATGAAACGGCTCAACATCAATGCCGTGCGTACCTGTCACTATCCAGATGATCCGCGTTGGTACGATCTCTGCGACGAGTACGGACTCTATGTCGTGGCAGAAGCCAACCAGGAGAGTCATGGCTTCGGATACGGCGATGATGCCGCAGCCAAGGGCACAGCCTTCGCTCGCCAGATTATGGAGCGCAACCAACACAATGTGTCCCTGCTCTTCAACCATCCATCAGTAGTGGTGTGGAGTATGGGCAACGAGACGGTGATGAGTGACAACTTCCTCCAGACATACGAGTGGATAAGGAGTCAGGACGGCAGCCGTCCGATACAATATGAGCAGGCAGGCCGCGGCAAGGGTACTGACATCTACTGCCCTATGTATACGCCCGTGTCACAGTGTGAGAAGTATGCCGCCGACCCAGCCAATGACAAACCCCTCATCCTCTGTGAGTACAACCATACGATGGGTAACTCGGGCGGCAACCTCAAAGATTACTGGAACATTGTCCGTAAATATCCCCTCTTCCAGGGCGGTTTTGACTGGGACTTCGTCGACCAGGCGCTCCACAGAAAGGTGCTTCAACCCATGACCATTGACCCAGAGACAATGAGCAACGAGCAGTTGCGCAAGATAGAGTATACCTACGGCGGCGACTATAACACGTACGACCCGAGTGACAACAACTTCAACTGCAATGGTATTATTGGTCCTGACCGCCAACTAAATCCACATGCCTACGAACTCGCCTACCAGTATCAGAATGTCTGGGCTTCTATGGTGAACGCAGAGAGAGGAGAGGTGAGCGTCTACAATGAATATTTCTTCCGTAGCCTCGACAACTATGCTTTGGCGTGGAGTCTCATGGAAGATGGTGTGGAAACACAGAACGGAACCATTGCCGAACTTGATGTCCCTGCACGGCAGTCCAAGACCTTCACCATCCCTTATGACCTGACCAAGGTGAAGGGAAAGGAGGTGTTTCTTGACATAGATTTCCGTCTCAAACGTGCCGAACCGCTGATGGAGGCTGGTCAGGTGGTGGCCTATGCTCAGTTGCCAGTCAGGGTGGAAAAGTGTCTTCCCCTCAGTGCTTGCTGCAAGGAACAATGCGATGGCAGCAAGGTTGCTGATAAGAAAGTGAAGGCAAAGGTTATTGACAAGAAGGCACAACCTTATGTCACAGTCACTACGCCCGCCCTCACTGTGAAAGTAGATCGCACTACTGGCTTTCTCGCAGAATACACCTACATGGGCAAGTCGCTTCTTGGCGAAGGGGGCAGTCTGAAACCCAATTTCTGGCGTGCTCCTACCGACAACGATATGGGTGCTTCGCTCCATAAGAACTTCAGTGCATGGAAACAACCGGCCATGCAACTAAGAGAAGTGGAAGTGGAAAAGGATAAGGAAGAGAATACCGTCACCATAGAGACGACCTACTACATGCCAGATGTGAAGGGTGAACTGGAGATCAGTTACCTCATTGTGCCCGTCACGGGAGCAATGCATGTCACACAACAGTTTCATGCTGACAAAACCGCCAAGGTGAGCGACCTCTTCCGTTTCGGTATGGTCATGCAACTTCCCTACGACATGGACCGCAGTCGTTATTACGGGCGTGGGCCGATAGAAAACTATAGTGACCGCAAGGACTGTATGCGCATAGGAATCTATGAGGACAATGCCGACAATCAGTATTTCCCCTATATCCGTCCGCAGGAGAGTGGCACCAAGGGTGACATGCGCTGGTGGACACAATCTACATCCGACGGGTTCGGTTTCACTGTGAGCAGCAGCAAACCATTCTATGCCTCGGCTCTCCATTTCGACATCGCCGAACTTGATGAGGGGGATGCCAAAGCACAGCGCCACAGTTGTAACCTCAGAAAGTCCCAGTATACCAACCTCTTCCTCGATGGCGAACACTATGGCGTAGGCGGTGAAGACTCATGGGGCGCATGGCCTTTAGAGAAATATCGTCTCCATTGTGTCGACCGTTCCTTCTCCTTCACCATCACTCCGAAGGAAAAGTGAGGAGTGACTTTGATAGCTCTCGACTATTAAGATATGATAGATGCTACTTATGAAGGAGTAATATATACTGTCATTAAGGGATGATAGATACTATCATTAAGGGGTGATAGATACCATCGTTATGGGGTCAGAACCTCTTTCTTATGGGTGTTTGACGACCGTCAGTAGACCGTCCCACGGTAGTCAGCCGCTTGTTCGACGGTAGTCAGCCGCTTGGCTGACGGTCGTCAAACACCCCAAGAACCTAAGTCCTTGTACCGTTTAATATAGGATAGAACATTATTACATATAAGTGCATCTCCTTTCAATAATACACAGCACTATATATAATATTATTTCTTCTTGAATTTGTGGTAGAGTTTCCAAGCTAAAATGGCACCATCGAGGGCGCCAGCTCCCATAGAAATGAGGCTGCTGATACGCTTGCTCGTGCTTGCCTGTTTGGAGAGAGCCTGTGGGCGTGTGAAAATAGAACGCCAAAGTTTACGCATCTGCTTCTCGTCCGACTCGATGTCCTTGCGCAACAGTTCCTTGCGCAGTCTCAAGTCGTTGAGAGAGCTCAACTCCGTATGTTCTTGTTGTATGTTTGTGGTAGCCGTCATAGTCACTGTGTTTTTTCCTACTTCTGTAAGAGGATGCCAGCCAGTACCTTAACTAATGGTTTTTCTATCCATTGGTGGCGGAAGGCAATGAAGAGGATAAGTATAAAAAGATAGAATACCGCCACGATGCAGAAACCACCCACCATGCCGACGGCTGGCTCAAGGGCGTAGGCTGCGGCGAAAGACAGGTAAATAAGTGCCATGGCAAGTAAAAAGAGCAGAGCCACGGCAATAGTCATGGCAGTAAGAAGACGCACCACCTTATCCACTACGTCGAGCTTCACATATTCTTTCTGAAGCCCGATGTAGTGTTGTAGTGTTTCCACCAGCTGTCCTATTGTCTCGACATTCTTATCGGTAGAAAACATCATACTGCGATTTTAGTCCTCTGATGCTGCGTCCTTGATGTCATCCACCAAGTCGTCCATGTCCTTGCGACTCAACTTGATGTCATGCTTCTTGCAGAAGTCATCGATGGCACCAGAAATCTTGTTACGTGTATCTTCACCTTTCTCGGGAGCGAAAATCAAACCGAGTGCGCTGCCGGCGAGTGCTCCGCCGAGGAATGCGCCAATGTAACCTAATGCTTTCATAATCTAATGGGTTTTTGTGTTAAACTTGTTTGGTTATCAGGGTGGCTGTTCTGCCAGCCTGATTGATGTTTGCAAAAATACAAAACTTTGTTGAGATTACAAGCCTTTTTGTCTTAATTTATCGTTAAAAGTGTTGTTTTATCTTGATTTAACAAACTTTATGTGCGGAAAATAATGTTTTGTGTGATATATTTTGTATTTTCGCAGTGCAAAAACAAATTGAACAATAAAATACATTTTAATATTATGAAGAAAATTTCGATAATGGGCGTCGGTATGTGCGCTGTCTTGGCACTCGCAAGTTGTGGAACATCCAAAGAGAGTGCCTACCGCAAGGCTTATGAGAAGGCTCAGGCACAGGAACAGCAGCAGGCACAGACTCCCGTAACGACAGAGCCCGTGGTGACTCCGTTGGAGACAGCTCCCGCTACAGAGACTACTGTAACTGATGTGGACAATGCTACCGTGCGCCAGGAGAGCGTATCGCTTGTTGCTGGTTCTGGATTGCAGAACTTTAGTGTCGTGGTTGGTTCGTTTGGTGTAAAGGCCAATGCCGAAGGTCTGTATAACCAACTTAAGAGTGCTGGATACGATGCACAGATTGTACAGGGTGACCGTAACATGTACCGCGTTGTCGCTTCTACATTTGCAGACAAGAGCAGTGCTGTGAAGAGCCGCAACGAACTGCGTGCTGGTAAGTATCCTGATGCATGGCTCCTTTTCAAGAAATAACAAAAATATATTCTACGCACACCTCTTTCGTCGACTTTTAACACCGTGCGTAGAAAAAGGGCTTGTTGCGCAAGTTACTCCTCTTGCCGCAAGCCCTTATATTTTTTTCGCTTTGCGTATATGCGGATTTTATCTATAGACTACGGAAAGAAAAGAACCGGACTTGCCGTAACCGACCCTCTGCAGCTTATTGCCGGAGGTCTCGCCACCGTGCCTACTACCGAACTGTATGCCTACATAGAGGCGTACATGAAGCGCGAACCCTTGGAACGCATCGTCATAGGCAAACCTATGCAGCCCAACGGACAACCCAGTGAAAACCTCGTAAGGGTAGAGAACTTCTACAACCGATGGCGCAAGGTGCACCCGGAAGTGCCCATTGAGTATTACGACGAGCGCTTTACGTCTGTCATAGCCCACAGGGCAATGATTGACGGAGGTGTGAAGAAGAAGGAGAGGCGAGAGAACAAAGGACTTGTGGACGAGATCAGTGCCACTATTATTTTAGAAGATTTTTTGAAGTCAAGAAGATGATTTTACCAATTTATATTTACGGGCAGCCAGTGCTCAGAAAGGTTGCTGAAGACATCACCCCAGAATATCCTGAACTGAAGGAACTCATTGCCAACATGTTTGAAACGCTCGATGCCAGCAATGGCGTGGGGCTTGCTGCGCCACAGATAGGACTCGCTATCCGTGTGGTGGTGATAGACCTTGATGTGCTTTCCGATGACTACCCCGAGTACAAGGGCTTCCGAAAGGCATTTGTCAATGCCCATATCTTGGAGTATGACGAGGACAGCGAAAAGGCTACCTCAGAGGAGGGATGTCTCTCCATTCCTGGCATCTCTGAGAAGGTGGTGCGTCCCACACGCATCCACGTGAAATATCTCGACGAGGAACTGCAAGAGCACGATGAGTGGGTAGGGGGATACCTCGCAAGAGTGATGCAGCATGAGTTCGACCACCTCGAAGGCACCATGTTCATCGACCGCGTATCACCGCTCCGCAAGACGATGATTGCGGGAAAACTCAAGAATATTCTCAAGGGCAAGTTCCGTTGCTCTTATCGTACCAAGATCAGAAGGTAGAATACAGGGATTTTTATGATTAAAAGATTGTTGTTGGGAGCAGCCTGCTTGATGGCTGTGTGCAATGCCCAGGCACAGTATCGTGTCGACAGGCTCATCACGGCAGGGCGCAGTGCCCTCTATTATGAGGATTTTGTCCTCTCCATCAAGTATTTCAACCTCGCCATCGGTGCCAAGCCTTATCTCTACGAGCCGTGGTACTACAGAAGCGTGGCTAAGTTTAACCTCGACGATTTCGGCGGGGCGGAGAGCGATGCTACCGAGGCACTGCAGTTGAATCCATATATCAACGACATCTATGACCTGAGAGCCATCACGCGCATCCGTCAAGGACACTACGAGGACGCCATTGCCGACTATGATGCTGCAATACGTCTCGAACCGCGCAACCGGAACTACTGGTTCAACCGCGCCATCTGCAAGATGGAGGACAAGAAGTATGACGAGGCGATAGCGCAGCTCGACACCATCGTGTCACGTTGGGACAAGTATGCCAAGGCTTACTCGCTCATGGCGGAGGTGTACCTGCAGAAGAAGGACACCGTGAGTGCCGAGAAATGGCTCGACAAGAGTCTACAACTCGACCCCTATGACGGAGATGCATGGACAACGCGTGCCTATATGGCCCTGGCACGGAAGGAGTGGAAGACGGCAGACGAGGCGCTTACGAAGTCGCTCCATTTCAAACCCAACAGCGTGAACGGATACATCAACAGGGCGTTGGCTCGCATCAACCTCAACAACCTCAGGGGGGCGATGAGTGACTATGACAATGCATTGGATATAGACCCCAACAGTTTTCTCGCTCACTACAACCGAGGACTGTTGCGTGTGCAGTTGGGCGACAACAATAGGGCCATCACCGACTTTGACTTCGTCATCAGCATGGAGCCATCCAACTATATGGCAATCTTCAACCGCGCCTTGTTGCACGACAAGACGGGAAACCTAAGGGCTGCCATCAAGGACTATACCAAAGTGATAGACCAGTTCCCCAACTTCTGGACGGGACTCTCTTACCGTGCAGGGTGTTATCGCCGACTGGGAATGACGGCAAAGGCAGAACTTGACGAGTTCCGCATCTTCAAGGCTCAGATGAACAAACATCTTGGCATTCAGCCCAGATGGAGCGCCAAGACGAAGAAGGAGATGAGGAAACGCTCGGAGATTGACCCCAACAAGTTTGCTTCGTTGGTTGTCGACGATGACCCCAAGTATGAACACGAGTACAAGAGCGAATACAGAGGAAGGATACAAAACCGTATCGTGGAAGAAGACTACTTGCCTATGTATCAGCTATCCTATTTCCCCAACGCCAAGCGCATGAGTGGTGTGCAGGCTTTTGACAAGGAGCTTGATGTGCTCAATGCCCTTGACAAGAGCGGCAAGCACAATATTTACCTCGTATGTACCAAGGAGCAGTTGGACGAACAGCAGTCCATGGACCTCTTCTCGTTCATAGACCGCCTCTCAGCTGATCTCAGTGTGGCGAAGACAGACGAGGCAAAGCAGACGCTCTTGTTGCAGAGAGGTGTAGCTCATGCAGTACTGCGTGACTTCGAGGCGGCTATCAGCGATTTCACCGAATATATCTCGACAGGTGGAAAGAGTTCGTTGGCTTACTGGCAGCGTGCTGTGTGCCAGGCGGAGATGGATGAATTTAATGTCTTCGAGGGTAAAGGTGTTGTCAACCTTCATTCGGCGGAGGCAGACTTCAGTGATGCCATCAGTAAGAACGCTACAAACGCATACATCTATTATAATCGTGGAAACCTGCATGCCTCGCGCAAGGAACTTGCTAAGGCGATAGACGACTATACCATTGCCCTCAGGAATGACCCCAATCTCGCGGAGGCTTACTATAACAGAGGAATCGCACGGGCAAAGTCTGGTAACAAGCAGGGGGCAACACAAGACCTCTCCAAGGCTGGAGAGTTAGGACTCTACGATGCCTATGCTGTCATCAAGAGATTGAGCAAGAGTAAGTAATGTTCCGTTCTTTTAAGGAAAACAGAATAAAAAAGTTCAAAACAACAGGATAAGACATGATAAAAGCAGCATTGTTCGACCTCGACGGAGTGGTCTTCGATACAGAAACACAGTATTCCAAGTTCTGGGGTATGATAGGCAGAGAGTACCATCCCGAAATGCCAGATTTCGCACAGCGCATCAAGGGACAGACCCTCACGCAGATTTACGACGGATATTTCAGTCATCTGAAGGAGCAGCAGCCGCTTATCACGGCACGGCTTGACGAGTTTGAGAGAAATATGGAGTATCCTTACATCGCTGGGTTCGAAACGTTTATAGCACAGCTTAAGAGTCATGGAGTCAAATGTGCCGTTGTCACCAGTAGCAACAAGGCAAAGATGAGGAATGTCTATGCGCAGCACCCTGAGTTCACCGATTACTTCGACCGTATTCTTACGAGTGAGGACTTTGCCGAGAGCAAACCTCATCCCGACTGTTATCTCAAGGGTGCCGCGGCTTTTGGTGTAGGTACCAGTGAGTGTGTGGGCTTCGAGGATAGTTTCAATGGACTGAAGGCGGTGCGTGCAGCAGGTGAGTTCACCATTGGCCTCTCTATCACCAACCCAGCAGAAGCCATCGCTCCGCTTGCCGACTATGTCATTCCTGACTTTAGTGGTCTCTCTTACGATCGCCTTGTAGAGGTGTTTGAAGGGAGAGGAAGTAAGGAAGCAAAGGGGTAAGGAAGTTTGGATGACAGTTCTTGGGCGCGAGCCTTTTTGCCTTTTTACTTTTTGCCCTTTTACCTTATATTATATAGAAAAAAGGGAAAACGTTTTGTCATGTTGTCTTTTTGCAGTAACTTTGCACCCGTATAATAAGAGACTTCCACATGGGAGGCTCTTTTTTATGGAACAAAACTAAAGCAAAATGGGATATTTATCTACGGACAAGAAAAAGGTTACCACCAAGACTTTTGCTGAGATGAAGGCTGCCGGTGAGAAGGTGACGATGCTTACGGCATACGATTTCACCACGGCGGGAATCATTGACGCAGCTGGGGTAGACAGCATTCTTATAGGCGACTCAGCCTCCAATGTCATGGCAGGCAATGCCGACACACTCCCCATCACGTTAGACCAGATGATTTATCACGCACGTAGTGTGAACCGTGCCGTGAAGCATGCCCTCGTGGTTTGTGACATGCCTTTCGGCAGTTATCAAATATCGCGGGAAGAGGCGTTGCGCAATGCTTGCCGCATGATGAAGGAGACCGGTGTGGACGCTCTCAAGTTAGAGGGTGGGGCAGAGATTGCCGATACGGTGAAGGCACTTGTGGATGCTGGTATTCCCGTACATGGACATCTCGGTCTGACACCGCAGAGCATCAATAAGTTTGGAGGCTATGGCGTTCGTGCCAAGGATGATGCCGAGGCCGAGAAACTGTTGCGTGACGCAGAAGCCCTCGACAAGGCAGGATGTTTTGCCATCGTACTGGAGAAAGTTCCCGCCAGTTTGGCCGAAGAGGTGACACGACGCGTGAAAGCTGTCACGATAGGTATCGGTGCAGGTGCAGGCTGTGACGGACAGGTGCTTGTCTATGCCGACGCCTTGGGGATGACACCTAATTTCAAACCAAAGTTTGTTCGCCATTTTGCACACGTAGGTGAGGAGATGACCAAAGGTGTTGAGTCTTATGTAGAGGCGGTGAAGGCTGGAACATACCCCACTGCCGAAGAGTCCTATTAAACATCCCTCCCCAAGAGAAATCCGTTCTATTCAAGAGTAACCAATCCCAGACGTATGGATACACAGAATACGCCCGTTCATATCAAGTTGTGGCATCGTGAGTTTTGGATGTTGTCGTTTGCCAACCTCCTTCTCATGACTGCTGTCTATGCACTCCTCGCCGCCATGCCAACTTATCTGTTAGGCCATGGACTTCGTCCCATGCAGGTGGGGTGGGTGATGGGCATCTACGGACTTGGCCTTTTCACGATGGGTGGCTTCTGCTCTTACCTCGTACAGCGCTACCGTCGCAATGTGGTGTGCCGTATTGCCATGCTTGCTGTCGTGGCATCTGTTGCCTTGCTCTATTATCTTGAGTTTGTACAGGGGTGGAAGGTGGATTTCTGGATGCTGTTGGTCGTGAGACTCCTGCTCGGCGCAGCAGTGGGTGTGGCGCAGATAGTCTTGGGTAGCACCCTTGTCATAGACATCTGTGAGTCGTTTCAGCGCACTGCTGCCAATCACGGCATGGCATGGTTTGGACGGTTGGCGATGCCCTTGGGTTCTTTGGCTACTTGTCTGTTGTGCCCGCAGTGGGGCTATCGCACGGCCCTTCTCTTTGCAGCAGTCTCCGCTCTTGCGGCTTGGGCGCTTGTGGCTATGGTCAAATTCCCTTTCAAGGCACCGTCCGACCATATGCCGCTTTTCACGCTCGACCGTTTCTTCTTGCCGCAGGGCACGCCCCTCTTTGTCAACCTGATACTCATCACCACGATCGTAGGTGTCCTCTTGGCTGTGCCACATGCAGCCGCTTATTATGCCATGATGGGCGTGGGAATGGTTGTCGCCATTGTGGCAGAACAGTTCGTCTTTGCCGATGCCGACCTAAAGAGTGAGGTGCTTACGGGACTGCTCTTCTTGTTAGCCTCACAATTGATAGAACTCACCCAACAGCAGATGGCTGTACAACTTATCTCTCCGGCACTTGTTGGCTTTGCCGTCGGTATCATGGGCAGCCGTTTCCTGCTCTTCTTTGTGAAACTTGCCAACCACTGCCAGCGTGGTACCAGCCAGAGTTCTTTCTTCTTGGCGTGGGAAGCGGGCATCAGTCTCGGACTACTGCTCGGCATAGGTGTTGTTCCTAAGGAATATATCTTCACACTTCTTCTTATCCTCATTGCCGTCTGCTTCGTGCTTTACAATTTCATCGTACATCCTTGGTACATGAAACACAAGAGCAGATGAAGGGAAGAGTGAAGAGATAAGAGTGAAGAGATAAGAGTGAAGAGTGAAGAAATAAGAGTGAAGAGGGGGAGAACGAAGAGTGAAGAATCCAATAGTAAGTGCAGAAATGATATGCTGTGTACGATGCGAAATCAGTGTTAAATCTTTTTAAAAGCAAAGAATTAGTCTGAGATTTTTGTGCAGTATGGAGAAAAATATGTAATTTTGCACCTCGAAAGTCCCAAAAGGGGCAGTCATTACAGAAAAGTTGAGTTCGTCAAGGCTTAAGGAAGTGCCCGCACGAAGCAGGACGCCTTGCGAAAAAAAACCGTTTATATAATAATTAATGTACGCAATCGTAGAAATTAACGGTCAGCAGTTCAAGGCTGAGGAGGGCAAGAAGCTCTTCGTACATCACATCAAGGATGTAGAGGCAGGCAAGACTGTTGAGTTCGACAAGGTTTTGCTCGTTGACAAAGACGGCGCAATCACTGTCGGTGCACCAACTGTAGAGGGTGCAAAAGTAGTAGTAGAAGTAGTGAACCCACTCGTTAAGGGTGACAAGGTCATCGTCTTCAAGATGAAGCGCCGCAAGGACTATCGCAAGAAGAACGGTCACCGTGCACAGTTCACAGAGGTAGAAGTAAAATCTGTAATCGCTTAAAAGTAGGAGGAATTAGAAATGGCACATAAGAAAGGTGTTGGTAGTTCTAAGAACGGACGCGAGTCAGCAGCACAGCGACTCGGCGTTAAGATTTGGGGTGGACAGAGCATCGTAGCTGGTAACATCATCGTTCGCCAGCGCGGTAACAAGCACTTCCCAGGCGAGAATGTAGCACAGGGCAAGGACGATACACTGTACGCTTTGACCGACGGCATCGTGTATTTCCACAAGGGCCGCAAGGACAAGAGCACAGTTTCTGTTCTCTCTCCTGAGGTTTACGCTGAGAAGACTCAGAAAGCTAACGCTTAAACCCCACACAAACCAAACTATTCCAAACAAACATAAGAAGCCTATCCGATACAGGATAGGCTTTCTTCGTTTATGAGGGAAATAGAGAAAAAAGCTACCAAATATTGCGGAAACCAAATATTTTTTGTACTTTTGCCATCGCATAGGGCGTGAGGGCTGTCAGAGTACGCTGAAGCCGCAGGTCTATGCGCTCAATATTCGGATAAACAATTTAACAAACAACATACTATGCTTACACTTAAACTTATCAGTGAAGAAACTGAACGTGTAGTAAAAGGTCTTGAGAAAAAGCACTTTGCGGGTGCTCGCGAGGCCGTAGAGAAAGTATTGGAGTACGACAAGATTCGCCGTGAGGCCCAGCAGAAGCTGGACAGCAATAAGCAGCAGGCAAACCAGTACGCCAAGCAGATTGGTGCACTCATGAAAGAGGGCAAGAAGGAAGAGGCTGAGCAGGCAAAGACCCAGGTGGCTGCCTTGAAAGCTGATGGTAAGGCTCTTGAAGAAATCATGGAGAAAGCACAGCAGGATATGACCAACGTGCTGCTTGAAATCCCTAACATCCCATGCGACGAGGTTCCGGAAGGCAAGGACGCTGCCGACAATGTCGTTGTGAAGGAAGGTGGCGTAAAGCCCGAGCTCGGCCCTGACGCACTCTGCCACTGGGATCTTCTGAAGAAATATAACCTCGTAGACTTCGACCTCGGTGTGAAGATCACTGGTGCGGGTTTCCCAGTCTATATCGGTAAGATGGCACGTTTCCAGCGTGCGCTTGAGGCATTCTTCCTCGATGAGGCACGCAAGAGCGGATATCTTGAGATACAGCCACCATACGTGGTAAACGAGGACTCGGGTCGCGGCACAGGACAGTTGCCAGACAAGGAAGGTCAGATGTACCACGCCAACCTTGACAACCTGTTCCTTATCCCAACGGCAGAGGTGCCTGTCACCAATATCTTCCGTGACGTTATCCTTGACGAAAAGGATCTCCCTGTTAAGCGCTGCGCTTATTCTGCTTGCTTCCGTCGTGAGGCAGGTAGCTACGGAAAGGACGTGCGTGGCTTGAACCGTCTGCATCAGTTTGACAAGGTGGAAATCGTACGCATTGACAAGCCAAGTCACTCTTACGAGAGTCTCAACGAGATGCTCGACCATGTGGAAGGACTTCTCAAGAAGTTGGAGTTGCCGTACCACATCCTTCGCCTCTGCGGTGGTGACATGAGCTTCACCTCTTCCATCTGCTACGACTTCGAGACATGGAGTGCCGCTCAGGGACGATGGTTGGAGGTTTCGTCTGTTTCCAACTTCGAGAGTTATCAGGCCAACCGTCTGCACTGCCGCTACCGTCATACAGACGACAAGAAGATAGAACTCTGCCACACCCTCAACGGTTCGGCTCTCGCCCTGCCTCGCATCGTGGCATCTATTCTGGAAAACAACCAGACACCGGAGGGTATCCGCGTGCCAAAGGTATTGGTGCCCTACTGCGGTTTCGAGATGCTCGACGACAAGAACTTCGAGTAAGGTACCGTTCCTCACCCCTTCCTTTCAGAAAAAGCACATGGCGAAGCGACAGTTCGTTGCTTTCGTTATAGATAATGCACACGGGATAACCCCCGGATGCCTGTTTTACTGGCACCGGAGTTGTCCTGTGTGCTTTTCTTTACCCACAAAAACACAGAAACAGCATGAACAAGATTATCAGAAAAGTACAGTACTCCGAGAAGGTTTTCCGCTTCGATGTGGAAGCTCCTCTCATTGCCAAGAGCCGCAAGGCGGGCAATTTTGTCATCGTGCGTGTCGATGCCAATGGCGAGCGTATGCCGCTTACCATTGCCGATGCTGACACGCAACAGGGTACCATCACTCTCGTTGTGCAAAAGGTAGGACTTTCGTCTACCAAGTTGTGCAACCTCAACGAGGGTGATGATATCCATGATGTAGTGGGACCTTTGGGCAACCCCACGCATATAGAAAACTATGGTACGGTGGTTTGTGCCGGAGGCGGTGTGGGCGTGGCACCTATGCTCCCCATCGTGCGCGCTCTCAAGGCAGCAGGCAACCGTGTGCTTTCTGTCATTGCCGGTAGGAGCAAGGAGCTTGTCATCATGGAGGATGAGGTGAGACAGGCAAGCGACCAACTCCTGATTATGACCGATGACGGAAGTTATGGTGAGAAAGGTGTCGTGACCGTGGGCATGGAGAAATTCATCTCTCAGGAACATGTTGACAGAGTATTTGCTATCGGCCCTCCCATCATGATGAAGTTTTGCTGCCTCCTCACGCAGAAGTACAACATCCCTACCGATGTCTCGCTCAACACCATTATGGTAGATGGCACTGGAATGTGTGGTGCCTGCCGACTTACCATTGGTGGGCAGACGAAGTTTGTATGCATCGACGGACCGGAGTTTGACGGTGCTCTCGTTGACTGGGACGAGATGTTCAAGCGCATGGGGACGTTCAAGGACGCTGAGCGCGAGGAAATGGAGCACTTCGAGGAACATTTAGCACAAGTGGGTGGAGAGAAGAGAAAGGAGACGACTGATGTGACCATGGATGTAGAACCAACCCAGGAAAGCATATCCGAACTCACCGACCGCAATGCGGAGTGGCGCAAGGAACTGCGCAATTCCATGAAACCAAAGGAGAGAACAGCCATCGAGCGTGTGAAGATGCCAGAACTTGATGCAGCCTACCGTGCCACAACCCGCACAGAAGAGGTAAACAAGGGACTTACGAAAGAGATGGCTCTCACTGAGGCTAAACGCTGTCTCGACTGCCCCAAACCTACCTGTGTGGAGGGGTGTCCCGTCAATATCAACATCCCGTCATTCGTCAAGAATATTGAGCGAGGACAGTTCCTTGCTGCCGCTAAGGTGCTGAAGGATACCTCTGCACTGCCTGCCGTCTGCGGCCGTGTATGCCCTCAGGAGAAACAGTGCGAGAGCAAGTGCGTGCAGTTGAAGATGGGTAAGCAAGCTGTAGCCATCGGTTACTTGGAACGTTTCGCAGCAGACTACGAACGGCAGAGCGGGCAGACAGCTGTCCCTGAGACCGCACCGGCAAATGGTATCAAGGTAGCAGCAGTTGGTTCTGGACCTTCCGGACTGAGCTTCGCTGGCGATATGGCTAAGAGAGGCTTTGATGTCACCGTCTACGAGGCGTTGCATGAGATTGGTGGCGTACTGAAATACGGCATCCCGGAATTCCGCCTCCCCAACAGTATAGTAGACGTGGAGATTGAAAATCTGAAGAAGATGGGTGTACACTTCGTTACCGACTGTATCGTGGGAAAGACCATCTCCACAGACGATTTGCAGGAGCAGGGATTCAAGGGCATCTTCGTAGGCTCTGGAGCAGGACTCCCCAACTTTATGGGAGTACCCGGTGAGAACGCTCTCAACATCATGTCTTCCAACGAGTACCTCACGCGTGTCAACCTTATGGATGCTGCCAATCCGCATAGCGACACCCCCATCAACTTGGGCAAGAAGGTGGTCGTTGTAGGTGGAGGTAACACGGCTATGGACAGTTGCCGCACAGCCAAGAGACTCGGGGCAGAGGTCACGTTGGTCTATCGCCGTTCAGAAGAGGAAATGCCTGCACGTCTCGAAGAGGTGAAACACGCCAAGGAGGAGGGCATCACTTTCCTTACCCTGCACAATCCGAAGGAGTACCTTGCCGATGACAAGGGTGCCGTCAAGGCTGTCGTGCTCGACGTGATGCGGCTCGGAGAACCAGACGACAGCGGAAGAAGACGACCAGAGAAAACGGGGGAGACCATCACCGTCGAGTGCGACCAGGTCATCGTGGCGGTAGGTGTAAGCCCCAATCCGCTCGTTCCGCAAAGTATCGAAGGTCTACAGTTGGGACGTAAGAATACCATCGTGGTAAACGAACAGATGCAGAGTTCGCTCCCCGAAATCTATGCTGGTGGTGATATCGTGCGCGGTGGTGCCACTGTCATCCTTGCCATGGGCGACGGAAGAAGGGCGGCTCAGAATATGGCAGGACAACTGTTGAAATAAGGGCATTATAGCCTTGAAACAGCGTCTCCTGGAGTCATTGGAAATACACCCGGGTCTCGCGAAAAAAATACCCGGGTTTCGTTGGAAAAATACCCGGGTCTCGTAACAGAAATACCCGGGTGTTTTTTGTGTCTTCATTTCTAACAGATGTTAAAAACGTTTGTTGTGTGGGAACACAGTGACGGGCGGTTAAAAATATATGACAAAAAGTTTGGTAGAACCATAAAAAAAGACTAACTTTGAACCCGTTATCCTGAAACAATCTTTTTACCTTAAAAAGACTAATGCCTATTGAAGATTTGGAGCGGTAGCCTGTGAAGGTTATCGCTTTTTCTGTTGCAGTCGCTTTTCCTTCCTTTTTTGCCTTTCAACTCTATGAAAAGTAAAACGGAAAAAAGTGGCATAACTTTTGCCAATAAAAAAGAAATGCTTACCTTTGCATTGAAAAGAGAGATAACAAATACAACGTACCTTTATACGAAAGAAGAAATATGACAGGACAATTCTCATATACTGTAACGCAGATTCTCGCCAAGAGCAGAGTCGCTGCCGCAGCGCAGCACAGCGACCATGTGACAGCCGCCCATCTGATGCTCGCCATACTGAGCGTGCCGTCGCCGTGGATTCATTCGGTTCTTGCCAATTCGCATGTTGACACGCAAAAGCTGAAGGCCGACCTCTATGCCATGACGGGAGAAGAATGGGTGGACATCCCAGAAGGGGAGATACCCGCGTCAAGCAAGGACAATGTCTCGTTCGACAGTGACACGGACAATATCATCACCGATGCCATCACCTCTGCTTTCAGCAACAACCAGACCGAGGTAAACGAGCGTCACCTGCTCCTCGCTATCCTCAATCCTCATAAGACCAACTGTCTGCAGCCCTTGCTCTCTGCATACAATATCAATTTCCGTTCTGCAAGTCTTGACAATGCGCTGTCAACCGACAACAGAAAACCAGTCGCCGCCTCTATGTCGAGTCACGATGATGGCTTTGATGACCTTTTGGACTTTGACGAACAGCCCAAGAACAACACTCGTACGAGTGAACAACAGGCAGCACGGAAATCGAAGACTCCCGTCCTCGACCGCTTCAGCCATGACCTCACGAAAGCTGCCGCTGAAGGAAAACTCGACCCAGTGGTAGGACGAGAGAAGGAAGTGATACGTGTACAGGAAATTCTCGGTAGACGAAAGAAAAACAACCCTATACTCATCGGAGAACCAGGTGTCGGAAAGAGCGCCATCGTGGAAGGACTGGCGCAGATGGTGAACAACAGTCAGGCTTCGCAGGTCCTCATGGGCAAGCGCATCGTAGAACTGGACATGACTGCCATCGTGGCAGGAACAAAATATCGCGGACAGTTTGAGGACAGACTGAAAGCGCTCGTTCGGGAACTGGAGGACAATCCTGACATCATTGCCTTCATAGATGAAATACACAGCATTGTGGGGGCTGGTAACGCAGAAGGTTCCATGGACGCTGCCAATATCCTCAAGCCGGCTTTGGCAAGAGGAAGAATACAGTGCATCGGTGCCACGACACTGAAGGAATATCGCAACAGCATAGAGAAGGACGGGGCGTTGGAACGCCGCTTCCAAAAGGTCATCGTTGAGCCGACTACACCGCAGGAGACACTGCAGATACTTCGCAACATCAAGGACAGATATGAGGAGTTCCATGCCGTCACCTATTCTGATGAGGCTCTTGAGGCGTGTGTCAAACTGGCAGAACGATATGTCACAGACAGATGCTTCCCCGACAAGGCTATCGACATCATCGACGAGTTGGGGGCTTACATCCACCAGCACAGTACGAAGGTGCCACAGGACATCATCGACAAACAGCGCGATTTGGAGGAAGTCAAGATACAGAAACAACGGGCTGTCGTGGCCCAAAGGTTCGAAAGGGCTGCTTTCCTTCGCGACAGGCAGAAGCGGTATGAGATGGATTTGGAGAACATGAGGAAAAACTGGCTCAGTAACTCTAACGAAAACCGATATCCCGTGACGCCTGAGGATGTTGCCAAGGTGGTAAGCCGCATGACGGGAATCCCTGTGCAGCGTATGGAGGAAACAGAGAACTGCCGTCTGAAGAAAATGCCCGAAACGCTTAAGGCAAGCATCATCGGACAGGACGCTGCCATCGACACGATGGTAAAGGCCATACAGCGTAGCCGCACCGGACTGAAAGATCCCAACCGCCCCATCGGAGCATTCATGTTCCTCGGACCTACGGGTGTGGGAAAAACCTATCTTGCCAAGCGACTGGCTGAAGAGATGTTCGGGTCGGCTGATGCGCTCATACGCGTTGACATGAGTGAATACTCTGAGAGTTTCAACACCTCCCGTCTGGTAGGTGCTCCTCCGGGATATGTTGGTTATCAGGAGGGTGGACAGATGACAGAAAAGGTAAGGCGCCGCCCTTATTCTATCGTCCTGCTTGACGAGATAGAAAAGGCGAACGAGAAGGTGTACAACCTCCTCCTTCAGGTGCTTGACGAAGGAAGACTCACAGACGGGAGCGGAAGGCTTGTGGATTTCCGCAACACTGTCATCATCATGACATCCAACTCGGGCACGCGGCAACTCAAGGAGTTCGGTAAGGGCATCGGATTCAATGCGGCAGGAGCGGCATACCAGGACAAGGAGCATGCAAGGGCTGTCATTCAGAAAAGTCTCGGCAAGCAGTTCCCGCCAGAGTTCCTCAACCGCCTCGATGAAGTGATCACGTTCGACCAACTCGACATGAAGTCTCTCAAGCGCATCGTCGACATAGAATTGGCTACTCTCTTCAAGAGGGTGGAAGACATGGGATATTTCGTCAAGATGTCGGACAAGGCGAAGGAACTCGTGGCGGACAAGGGCTACGATGTACAGTATGGTGCACGTCCACTCAAGCGTGCCATACAGACCTATGTGGAAGACGGATTGTGCCAGTTGCTCATGGATGACAGTCTGAAACCTGGGGACATCATCAATATCGGGAAGCACAACTCCCGAGAAGAACTGACCTTTAAGATTGCACCGATAAGTTAACATAGGTTAAGCATTCACTTTTTTTTCAGTATTTGCAAATATTTCATTAACTTTGCATCCGCTTAAAAGAACAATTGCCATGATGGCTCAGTTGGTAGAGCAACGCATTCGTAATGCGTGGGTCGCGGGTTCGAGTCCCGCTCGTGGCTCTTTGATAGCGGTAATGCGGGATTAGCACATCGGTAGTGCACGGGCTTCCCAAGCCTGGGAGGCGGGTTCGATTCCCGTATCCCGCTCTTTATTATGTAATAGATAAAGTGTTGATTATTAGTAGTGTGCTGATATTCAATGCTTTTTTTTGTTTTGTTTGTTGAAAGAAGCTTATAGGTCATGTGAATATTGGCCTTTTGTAATGTTTTTGTCGTAAACTCGTATACAAAAAGTCGCATATGATTAATTTCTCAAACAAATATGCATGGAAGTTTTGTGGTTTCTGATTTTTATTCATATCTTTGTATTTGAAAAAATCCAAGTAATGTAAAACGTGGAAGAAGCCCTCTTGAAAACCATCGTGTGCGAACTGCCGCAAGAAAACCTTGAAACAGCTTGTCGGGACAAGTTGAGTCTGCTCCCTGAGTGGAGGAGGAAAGAGGCGGAGGCATACTGCTCATGGTCTGACAAACTACAGAACGCCGAGTCGTATCTACTGTTGTGCAGACTCATGGAAGAGCATACGGGCGTAAGACAGATGCCTTGTTTCGCATACGGCGAGTATGGCAAGCCTTTCCTTCCAGGCTGCTTGGGGCTACACTTCAATCTGAGTCATTGCTCGCGGGCAGTGATGTGTGTGTTGGCAGATCAAGAGGTGGGGTGCGATATAGAAGAGATACCTGACCGTCCTGATGCCGATGTGCTCAGAGTTGCTTTCTCGGAAGAGGAGCAGAGGCGCATCTTGCAGTCCGACCGACAGGCAGTAGAGTTCGCTAAGTTGTGGACCCGTAAGGAAGCCCTTCTCAAACAGCAGGGAACAGGACTTACCGATGATTTGCCAGGACTCATGTCATCCCCCATTGCCCGGCGAGCCGCTTTCAGTACCATCGTGTGCGAGGACAGAGGCTATGTATACACCACGTGCACGTTGCGCTTATAAAACGCCTACAGTATGAAAAAAATCACCATGTCCTTTCAGAAGCGGTTGTACTTGTACATATTGCTGCTCACTGTCTTTATTTTCGGCAGCATAGCCCTTGTCTTCGATAAATATAGTCGTAACCGTGAGGAAAGGACGGGTGCCCTCTACACCTTTGCCCTACAGAACGCCACGTTAGAGAATATAGAAGGCGAGCTCGAATGGCTGGAGTCTACAGTGGATATTACCGTAAAACAGGTAATGACCATTCCCTCGATGGACCACTCCACGGCGCTGAAGTTCATTGGCCAACTCGTCAAGAACAATATATTGATATTGGGTGTAGGATATATTTCCTTTGATGGAGATGAAACCCCGAAAAATGCACCAGTTGACTATGTTTACGAAGACAATAGCGGAAACATAGTATATAATAAGGTGAACATCAAAGATTACAACTACACAAAAGCGCAGTGGTACAGGAGTGCCGTAAAGAAAGGAAGGTCCGAATGGACGGATCCATATATCGACAAAACGGGCAGTCATAAGATGATTGTGTCTTACGCCCAGTCTGTGAAAGATGCAAATAATAAATTGAAAGGAGTAGTGGTTGTCGATGTCTCTTTATTGGACTTGACTGCCGAATTGAACTCCGTCCAACCGTTTGAGAATGGTTATTCTTTTATTTTGAGCCGCAAGGGAACAGTCATAGCCCATCCCGACACCAGTCTTATACTGAAACAGAACATCTATTCGATGGCGCATGTCTTGGACGATGATGACTATGATATCTTGGGTAGCAAGATGCTTGCGGGCGATAAAGGCGACCTGCATTGTGAACTGAACGGTATGGATGTGCTCGTGTGTTATGCGCCGTTGACTCATGTAGGTTGGACGGTGGCGAGTGTATGCCCTTACTCCACCGTCATGTCCGAAGTGGGTTCTGTCACCCTTACCGTTATAGCCATTATCTTCTTCGGCATCCTCATGCTGTCAGTCAGCATCCACTTCCTATTGTCACACATGGTACATCCCATACGCCAGATGACGGATGCTGCCTATCGTATAGCGCAGGGTGATTTTGACGCCACGCTCCCCGAGGTGCCTGCCCATGACGACTTCGGCAAGTTGCATGATGCCTTTGCCCACATGCAACAATCGCTCAAGACCTACATAGGAGATCTGGAAAATGCTACCCAGGCACGTGAGAAAATCAAGAGCGAACTGGACGTGGCACACCGCATACAGATGGAAATCCTGCCTGTCAACTTCGTCTTGCCGCAGGGATATGAGAACATAGACATCGATGCCTTTCTCACACCAGCTCGCAGTGTAGGTGGCGACTTCTACGACTTTTGGTTGAAGGACGGCAAGATGTACTTCTCCATAGGCGACGTGTCGGGCAAGGGTGTTGCCGCTGCCATCGTCATGGCGATGACGTGTACCCTCTTCCGCAGTTTGGTGAGCAAGTATGACTCTACCTGCGAAATCATGTCACAGCTCAACAAGATGCTGACACGCAACAATCAGACCGACATGTTTGTCACCATGTTCATAGGTATGCTCGACACCCAGACGGGAGAACTGACCTATTGCAATGCTGGTCACAATGCCCCCTTCCTCTTCTCCGAAAATGGATGCGGCCAACTGTCGCTGTTTCCCAAACTGCCTCTCGGTCTCTTCGATAGTGTAACCTATGTAGAGCAGAAATATGTCATGGAGAAAAACCAGACGCTCCTGCTCTATACCGACGGTCTGACGGAGGCGGAGAATGAACAGCGCGAACAGATGGGTACGCAACGGGTGGAAAAGATACTAAGTGGCATGGGTGGCAGAACCACGCATGAGGTCATTTCCGAGATAAGAAGACAGCTGAGACTCTTCGTGGACAATGCAGAGCAGAGTGACGACCTCACCCTCTTTGCTCTCTCTTATGACGGCTGCCATTCACTCATCATAGACAACAAAATTGAGGAGCTGGAGAAACTGCCTATCTTCCTCAACCAACTTGCCAAAGAGATAGGATTTGATAAGTCGCTTATGCTCTCTCTCCGTCTCGCACTGGAAGAAGCCATGGTGAATGTTGTCAACTATGCTTATCCTGAAGGTGAAACGGGCAAGATCAACCTTAGGGTGAAGTATGAGCCACAACGGTCGCTTCTGCGCTTCGAACTGACCGACAGCGGCAAGCCTTTCGACCCTACTGCCGTCAAGGATGCTGACATCACGCTCGGTGTGGAGGACAGACCCGTGGGCGGACTTGGAATATTCCTCATCAAGAAACACATGGACGAGGTGACCTACAAAAGGGAGAACGACATGAACAAACTGATGATGACAAAAAAAATAGAAAAGTAACTGAGTAATAATTTTTTTATAGTTAGGATTATGGAAATTAATTGCAAGAAGTCAGAGGGAAAGACTATTATCGGGGTAAAGGGATATCTGGATACCACCAATGCGGAAGAGTTCCAGAAGTTTGTGGACGGTTTGCCTGCCAAGGATACCAACCATGTGGTCGTAGACTGCGAGGGGTTAGAGTACATCAGTAGTTCTGGACTTCGCGTCTTTATCATCTTGTTGAAGAAGGCACAGAAGAACGGAGGAAAAGTGCAGGTGCAAAACCTGAATAGTACGGTCAGGGAGATATTCGACATGACCGACTTCTCCTCCCTGTTTGGACTATAAAGATAGTTCTGTCAATCAACACCCATAACTCAAATATCGTCCTATGAATACACATACTTTGCTCCAGTCGCAGTTGGGCGTCTTCCTGGAATGGATGAGCAAGCCCCTTGCCACGAAATACAACTTATGTCTCTGCACGCGTTTGGCAGACAGCTTCGACACCGAACAGTTGAGGGATGCTCTGGAACGCATCTTCTTCGACCACCCCGACCTCTCCATGCGCTTCGCCATGGAGAACGGAGCGCCCGTGCAGTGGCGCGACGAGGAAATGAACCCCAACATCCAGTGCGTAGAGATGACGGAGGTGGATGCCAAGCAACTGGCCGACGGCGGCTATATGCGCCCCTTCGACTTGCTGAGCGGCGAACCACTCCACCGCTACACCATCGCCCGCACGGAGGGAGGCAACTACCTCTTCCTCGATGTACACCATATATTATATGATAGTACCTCGCAGCTCAATTTCCTCAACGACCTCGACCGTTATTACGCCCAGCCCACCTATCGCCAGCCGCAGACCTACGGACTCATCGAGGCTGCCGAGGAGGAACAGCAGCAGTTCGAGACCGAACGCTACGCCGAAGCCCGCCAGAAGGTACTCGACCATCTTGCCGGTTGCGAGTTTCCCGTTTATGCCGAGGGCAGTGCCGGAGAATGGCAGCAGATGCAAGAGGAATGGGTGACCCTGGAGGACGGCAAGGAGGTGGACGAATGGTGCCATGCCCACGGCGTGCAGACTTCCCAGCTGTTCTACGCAGCCTTCACCCTCGCCATGGCCAAGCTCCTGCGCCGCAACGATGTCTCCTACCAGACGGAATATGCTGGACGTAGCGAGGCCGAGAAGACCAACTATGGCATGTATGTGAAGGGCTTGCCCATGCGCATCGAACTGGACTATAAGAAAACCATCGGCGAATACCTCGCCTCCTTCCGCGGCGAGTGGCGCTTCGCCAAGACCGAATGTGCCATCTATCCCCTCACACATCTCTATAACGACCTGCAAGACATGCCCAGCATCAAGTTCAACTTCCTCGGCAGCATCAACATGCTGGAGCATACCCTCGGCGGCGAGATGCACCATTGGAAACACCTGCGCACCAAGGTGACCGACAACGACCTGGTCGTGGAGATATTCACCAAGGACGGCGGATACGAGGTCAATGCCAACGCCAGCGGAGCGAGAGTGTCGAAGGAAGAACTCCGCATGGTGGCACAGACCGTGGCATCCTGTCTGCGCAACATCATGGCTTCCGACCAGGAAGCACCCCTCGCAAGCGTGGAGACCACGACGCAGGAGGAACGCAAGCAACTGATGGCTCTCTCCACCGGTGCCCACCTCGACACAGTGGAAGGAGCTACCTATCCCTCCCTCTTCATGGCGCAGGCTGCGAAGGACCCCGACAACATCGCCGTGGTGGATAGCTACGGACAATACACATACGTCCAGCTCGACAACCTTTCCGGTGCCTTCGCCTCCCATCTCGTGGAGATAGGCGCAGGCAAGGGAGAGTCGCCCTTCGTCAGCATCATGATGGGCTACCAGCGAGAGTTCCTTGTGGCTGCCATCGGTATCGAGAAAGCCGGATGCGCCTACGTGCCACTCGACTACGACTATCCCAACGACCGTCTGCTCTACATGTTGGAAGACTCTGAGAGCCAGGTGCTCGTCACCACCCATGCCATCTTCGACGAAAAGAATGCCGACGGCGATTTCAAGGACTTCCAAGGACAAGTGGTGTTCCTCGACGACTTCCTCGCCCAGTGTGACGACACCAAGGCCGACAAGACCAACC
>CAVCDC010000016.1:0-35336 GCA_963600865.1 Firmicutes bacterium CAG:103 | reverse complement strand
TGTGATGGTTCTTCCATCAGGCAACTGAACACTTTTTGTAATTACGTTCATCTAAAAAATTAAAAAACTTATTGTTTTGTCTAACATCTAAAAAATAAAACGGCACAAAGATACCTCTTTTATTATTAATGCACAAGAAAAATGGAAGATATTTGCGTGTTTTATGAATATTTTGTAGTTTGCTGACCTACAATTCCGATTTTATTACTAACTTTGCAGCTATTATCCAACTATGTAACAATATATATTCATGAAGATACAAAGACTCTGCCCGGCACTCGCCATCATGGCGGTAGCTGTGGCGTTCACATCGTGCAACAACAGAAAATTCCACATCAACGGTACGATCACCGAAGCGAGCGACTCCATGCTCTATCTTGAAAACCTTAGCTTGGACGGTCCCGCCATTGTCGACTCGGCGAAACTCGACAAGGACGGCAATTTTGCCTTCGAGGAGAATGCCATGGACTCTGTTTGCCCGGAGTTCTACCGACTGCGCATCGCCAACCAGACCATCAACCTCTCCATCGACTCCACTGAGACGGTGAGTGTCAAGGCGGCTTACCCGTCCATGAGCTACAACTACACAGTGGAAGGCTCTGACAACTGCAATACTATCAAGGAGTTGGCACTAAAACAGATGAACCTCCAGGCGTTCATCAACAATACGGCGAAGGATCCTCGCATCGGTGTGGACTCGGCAAACATCGCCATCCTGCGTGCCATCGACACCTACAAGAACGACGTGAAGAGAAACTATATCTTCAAGGCTCCCATGAAGGCGTCGAGCTACTATGCGCTTTTCCAGACGCTACAGACGGGAGCTGGCAACAGCTTGATTTTCAATCCTCGCAGCAACAAGGCCGACGTGAAGGTGTTTGCCGCCGTGGCTACCAGTTGGGACACATACTACCCCAACGCCGAGCGTGGCAAGAACCTGCACAACATCGCCATACAGGGCATGAAGGACATCCGATACATCGAAAGCAAGATAGCCGAACAGCAGATGACCATGGGCAAGGCTACCGTGAACGGCGTCATCGAACTGGCGCTGCAGGACAACAAGGGAGCCATACGCCGACTTACCGACCTGAAGGGAAAGGTGGTGTTGCTTGACTTCCATCTCTTTGCGTCGAAAGAGAGCACCAAGCGCATCATGATGCTCCGCGAACTCTACAACAAGTACCATGCCGCAGGACTGGAGATTTACCAGGTGTCGGTAGACCCAGATGAGCACTTCTGGAAGACGTCGACCGCCGCCCTTCCCTGGATATGTGTGCGAGACGAGGGCGGCATCCAGGGCGAAAGCCTCATGTCGTATAATGTGCAGTCTATCCCTACCTTCTTCCTCATCGACCGCAGCAACACGCTACAGGCACGCGATGTACAGATCAAGGACATCGACGCTGCCATTAAAAACCTGCTCTGAGAACAACGTCGTATGACTTGAATTGCACTCTGAGAATAACGTCGTACGACTTGACTCGGATTGCGCTCTGAGAATCTCACCTTACTAAAACCTAAAAAGATATGAATAGAAAACTATTGCTCTTGTCAGCCCTCGCATTGTCGCTGACTAACATTCAGGCTAAAGTGAAGTTGCCCCACATCTTGGGCGACAATATGATACTGCAGCAAAACACGGAGGTGCGCCTCTGGGGTTGGGACAAGCCCGGCACGAACGTGACCGTCTCTACATCATGGTCGGCAGAGAAATACAACGTCAAGACGGGAAAAGATGGCAAATGGCTCGTCAAGGTCAAGACCCCCGCTGCAAGTTACAAGCCGCTGAGCATCACTTTCGACGATGGCGAGAAGACCACGCTCAGCAATGTCCTTTCGGGAGAAGTCTGGGTATGCGCTGGACAGAGCAATATGGAGATGCCCGTGAAGGGATTTGGCAACTGTCCCGTAGAGGATTACAACAAGGCGGTGCTCGAAGCTTCGCAATACAAGGGCATTCACTATGTCAAGATACCGAGCGTCATGAGCACCAAACCCTTGGATGACGCCAACTGCGAATGGAAGGAGGTAAGCCCAGAGACGGTAGGAGACGCTTCGGCAACGGGCTATTTCTTCGCTCAGGTGGTCAACAAGGCGCTCGACATTCCTGTCGGACTGGTCATGGCAAACAAGGGCGGTAGCCGCGTAGAGAGTTGGCTGGATCGCGACTATCTCAAGAAGAATACCAACGAGGAGCTTGACTCCGCCAAGATAACCAAGAAATTCCAGTGGGACTACCACTATCCGCTGCTGTGGGGCAACGGCACGTTCTCGCCCATCCTCAACTATACGGTGAAGGGCATCCTCTTCTACCAAGGATGCAGCAATGTGGGAGACCCTGCAGGTCAGTACACCAAGAGGCTCGCCGATCTTGTGGCGCAATGGCGCCGCGACTTCAAGGAGGGCGACATCCCCTTCTATTTCGTGCAGATAGCCCCTTATCACAACGGCGATGTCAACGGCGACTGGGGGGCGAAACTGCGCGAACAGCAGTTTAATGCCGCCAAGGCCATCCCTAACAGCGGCATCGTGTGCACCGAAGACCTCATCTATCCCTACGAGGTGGAGCAGATTCATCCTTGCCAGAAACAACCCGTGGGCGAACGTCTCGCTCTGCAGGCACTCAACAAGACCTACGGCATGAAGTCGCTCATCTGCGAGAGCATGACATTCAAGGAGATGAAGATCGTGAACGACACGGTGTGCGTACACTTCGACAACGAATATGGTGCCATCAGCCGCTTCGAGGATATCCAGGGCTTCGAGATTGCAGGAGAAGACAAAGTCTTCCACAAGGCTACTGCCAAGCATTTCTGGAAGCCGGGCAACGACCCATGGAATGAGTGTGTCATCGTGACAAGTCCTGAGGTGAAAAAGCCGGTGGCTCTGCGCTATTGCTTCCGCAATTTCCAGTTGGGCAACCTTGCTAACGCTGGTGGACTGCCTTTGTTCCCCTTCCGTACGGACAACTGGTAAAATACATACACGAAAGGCTGGTCTTCGTCAAGACCGGCCTTTTTCGGTAAAAGACATCGTAGAAATATTTTCCCAGTTGGAGAAAATTATTTTTCCAGTTAGAGAAAAATATTTTTCCAACTGGACGCTTGATTTTTTTCACCTTTCTTCCGGCAGCATGGAAGTTGATATTCAACATAAAACATAAGACAACAGACATCAGATATGAATCATCCATTAGACAAATTCAAGTATTGCCCCGTATGCGGTTCGCCCCGCTTCCTCGTAAAGGACTTCAAGAGCAAGAAATGCGAGGACTGCGGCTTCTCCTATTATTTCAATTCGAGCAGTGCCACGGTGGCATTGATTGTAAACGCCGCCAATGAACTGTTGGTAGTGCGCAGGAAGAACGACCCAGGCAAGGACATGCTCGACCTGCCAGGCGGTTTCATCGACATGTATGAGACAGGAGAGGAAGGTGTGGCAAGAGAGGTGAAAGAGGAGACGGGGCTGGACACGGTGGAGGCACACTACCTCTTTAGCTATCCGAACACATACCTCTACTCTGGCTTCCTCGTCCACACGCTCGACATGTTCTTCCGCGTAAGCGTCAAGGACGACTCCCACATCGAAGCCATGGACGATGCCGCCGCATACTACTGGATTCCGCTCCAGGACATCGACCTCGACAAATTCGCCTTCGACTCTGTCAAAAAAGGCTTGGCACGCTTCCTGCAAGCACAACAGCCGCAGTAAGAAGACAACGCTTCAACAGCCATTTTTGCCCACGATAGCATTACAAAAACATTAAAAAACCAAAAAAACGCATATATAATAAGGTATAAGCAAAAAAGTTTACTTACTTTTGCCAACCAAAATAGAAATTGTGTATAAGCCATGCAAGAAAATTTAGTTATCGTCGAGAGTCCCGCTAAGGCAAAAAAAATAGAAGAGTTCTTGGGCAAAGACTACAAAGTGATGTCTTCCTACGGTCACATCAGAGACCTTAAAAAGAAAGAGCTCAGCATCAACGAGAAAAACATGGTACCCGACTATGAGATACCTGAAGAGAAGAAAAAACTGGTAAGCGAACTGAAGTCGTGCGCCAAGCAAGCCAAGAAGATCTGGTTGGCATCCGATGAGGACCGCGAGGGAGAAGCCATCAGCTGGCACCTTTGCGAAGTACTCGGACTGGATGAGGAGAAGACGAGCCGCATCGTCTTCCATGAAATTACCAAGTCGGCTATTCTCGATGCCATCCAGCATCCGCGCCACCTGGACATGAACCTCGTCAACGCACAGCAGGCAAGGCGTGTGCTCGACCGTATCGTGGGCTTCAAGCTCTCGCCCGTGTTGTGGAGAAAGGTGAAGCCAGCTCTCTCTGCCGGGCGTGTACAGAGTGTGGCTGTTCGACTCATCGTTGAGCGCGAGAGGGAGATTCAGAAATTCAACAGCGAACCTTACTTCCGCATCAGTGCCATCTTCGCCAAGAATGACGACAACGGTAATGTCAACGAGATAAAAGCCGAACTCGACAAGAGGTTCAAGACGCAGGAAGAGGCGGACGCTTTCTTGGAGAAATGCAAGGATGCCTCCTTCGCCGTAGAGGCGGTAAGCAAGAAACCGCTCAAGCGTATGCCGGCTCCTCCGTTCACGACATCTACCCTGCAGCAGGAGGCCGCCCGCAAATTGGGCTTCACCGTCAGTCAGACGATGATGGTGGCGCAAAGACTCTATGAGAGCGGACGCATCACTTACATGCGTACGGACAGTGTCAACCTCTCTACCCTTTGCAAGGAAGCCAGCGCCAATGAAATCAAGAGGATATACGGCGAGAAATACAGCGTCGAGCACAACTATCATACGCAGTCGAAAGGTGCTCAGGAAGCGCATGAGGCTATCCGTCCTACCTATATGAACGACCATACCATCGACGGCACTTCACAGGAGAAGCGTCTCTACGAACTCATCTGGAAGCGCACCATCGCCTCACAGATGGCAGAGGCGCAGATCGAGAAGACTACCATTACCATCGACATGGGCAACGGCGCTGAGAAGTTTGTTGCCAACGGTGAGGTTGTCGTCTTCGATGGTTTCATCAAGGTTTACCGCGAGTCTACCGACGATGAGGAGAACAAAGAGGACGCCGTGCACATATTGCCAGCGCTGTCGAAGGGCGACATGCTTGAGCGCAGGGAGATTACAGCAACAGAGCGTTTCTCACAACCGCCGCTCAGATACACTGAGGCAAGCCTCGTCAAGAAGTTGGAAGACCTTGGCATCGGACGCCCGTCTACCTATGCTCCTACCATCAGTACTATCCAGCAGCGTGAGTATGTGCAGAAAGGCGACAAGAAGGGCGCTGAACGGAGTTACACCATCAGTACACTCAAGGGCAACCAAATCACTCAAAGGAGTAAGAAGGAGATTGTAGGTTCTGAAAAGGGTAAACTGCTGCCTACTGACATCGGCAGTGTCGTTAACGACTTCTTGATGAAGAGCTTCCCCAATATCATGGACTATAACTTCACGGCTAACGTGGAGAAGAAATTCGACCAGATAGCGGAGGGCAACACCGACTGGTGTAAGTGGATGCAGGACTTCGACAACCATTTCGAACCTGAAGTGGACAAGGTGATGAACGCTCGCTCTGAGCACAAGGCTGGCGAGCGAGAATTGGGTGTTGATCCCAAGACCAAGCGCCCGGTGTTTGTCAAGATTGGACGTTTCGGACCAGTCGTGCAGATTGGTACTGCCGACGACTCTGAGAAGCCGCAGTTTGCACAGTTGCCTGCCGACAAGAGCATCGAGACCATCACGCTCGACGAAGCGCTCGAACTATTCAAGCTGCCTCGCACGGTGGGTGAATACGAAGGGCAGACGGTGACCATCGGAGCAGGACGCTTCGGTCCTTATGTGCTGCACGCCAAGAAATATGTCTCCATCCCCAAGGACGAGGACCCTATGAGCATTACATTGGATAGAGCTGTCGAACTCATCAACGAGAAGAGAGCATCAGAACAGAAGCGACACATCAAGACTTTCGAGGAAGATGCCGACCTGGAACTGCTCAACGGACGCTATGGCCCTTACATTGCTTACCAGGGCAAGAACTACCGCATACCCAAGAACAAGCAGGCGAATGCGGAAGCTCTGTCGTACGAAGAGTGTATGAACATCATCAAGGAAGCTCCCGAACCCAAAACGGCTCGCCGTAGCAGGAAGTAAACAGCACACAATGTCTATCATTCGTACATGAAGTCAACCATCAGCACATGAAGTCAATCATCATCATAGGATATATGGGGGCTGGCAAGACCACTGTCGGCAAAGCCCTTGCCAAAGAACTCGGTGTCATGTTCTACGACCTGGACTGGTACATAGAGACGCGCATGAGGAAAACCGTCAAGCAGATTTTTGACGAGAGCGGCGAAGAGGGATTCCGCAAGATAGAGCACAATATGCTCCACGAGGTGGCGGAGTTTGAGAACGTCGTTGTCAGCTGCGGCGGCGGTACTCCGTGCTTCTTCGACAACATGGACTATATGAACGGCCTTGGAGAGACGGTCTATCTGAAGGCATCGCCGGAAGTACTGCACAAGCACCTGAAGATGGGCAAGGGCGTAAGACCGCTCTTGCTCAACAAGACACCTGAAGAGGTGGAGGTGTTCATCAGAGAACAGCTCAAAACGCGCGAGCCTTTCTACAACAAGGCGAAACACATCATCGATGTCGATGTCATGGACAGCTTTGACAAAATCAATGCCATGGTTAAACTGATACGGGAAAATCTCAACGTATGATTGACGAAGGATGTATGACTGCTGAACGCATATGACGCAGAAGAAAGGAATATAAAAGATAGGAAAATTAAAAGAAGATAGAATCATATAAGACCAAGAATAGAACGAAATGAAGAAATGGACCATCGAAGACTCGAAGGAGCTTTACAACATCAATGGTTGGGGCACTTCTTACTTTGGCATCAACGATAATGGTGATGTCTATGTAACTCCATGCAAGGACAATACGCAGATAGACCTGCGCGACGTCATGGACGAGTTGGCACTCAGGGATATCAACGCCCCAGTGTTGCTCCGTTTCCCAGACATCCTCGACAACCGCATCGAGAAGACAGCAAGCTGTTTTCAGAAAGCCAAGGAAGAGTATGGATACAAGGGAGAAAACTTTGTCATATATCCGATTAAGGTAAACCAGATGCAGCCTGTCGTCGAGGAGATTATCTCTCACGGCAAGAAGTTCAATTTAGGACTGGAGGCTGGTTCCAAGCCCGAACTTCATGCGGTCATCGCCGTACAGGCACAGAGCGACTCGCTCATCGTGTGCAACGGATATAAGGACGAGAGCTACATAGAGTTGGCATTGCTCGCTCAGAAGATGGGCAAGCGTATCTTCATCGTGGTGGAGAAGCTCAACGAACTCGACATCATTGCCAAGGTGGCTAAGAAGCTCAACGTGAAGCCGAATATTGGTATTCGTATCAAGCTCGCCTCTTCCGGCTCCGGCAAGTGGGCGGAGAGTGGTGGTGATGCATCTAAGTTCGGACTTACCAGTGCCGAACTGCTCACGGCCCTCAACAAGATCGACGAGATGGGCTTCCACGACTGCCTGCGTCTCATCCATTTCCATATAGGTAGTCAGATTACTAAGATTCGACGCATACAGACTGCCCTTCGCGAGGCGGCACAGTTCTACATCAACCTGCATAAGATGGGTTACAACGTCGACTTCGTGGACTGTGGCGGTGGATTGGGCGTGGACTATGACGGCACGCGCTCGTCAAGCAGCGAAAGTTCTGTCAATTACTCTATTCAGGAGTATGTCAACGACTGTGTCTACACCTTCGTTGAGGCTGCCAACAAGAACAATATAGAGCATCCTAATCTCATTACGGAGAGTGGACGTTCGTTGTCGGCTCACCACTCTGTGCTCGTCATCGACGTACTGGAGACGGCTTCCCTGCCCGAGATGCAGGAGGAGTTTGAGGCGAAGGATACCGACCACCAACTGGTGAAGGATCTCTATGAGATTTGGGACAACTTGAACCCTCGCAACATGTTGGAGGATTGGCACGACGCTGAGCAGATACGTGAAGAGGCTTTGCAGCTCTTCTCTCACGGTATCGTCGACCTGAAGACACGCGCTGAGATAGAGGCAATGTACTGGAGCGTGTGCCACGAAATCAACAGTCTTGCCAAGCACATGAAGCATGTGCCGGATGAGTTGAGAGGACTTGACAAACTTCTCGCAGACAAGTATTTTTGTAACTTCTCCCTCTTCCAGAGTCTGCCGGACAGTTGGGCGATAGACCAGCTCTTCCCGATTATGCCCATCCAGCGGTTGAACGAGTGCCCCACTCGCAATGCAACGCTACAGGACATCACCTGTGACAGTGACGGCAAGATAGCCAACTTTGTTACTGACGGACATATCGGCAATGTGCTGCCTCTTCATCCGCTGAAGAAAAACGAGCCTTACTATCTGGGCGTATTCCTCGTAGGTGCTTACCAGGAGATTCTCGGAGACATGCACAACCTCTTCGGAGACACCAACGCGGCCCATATCTCTGTCAAGAACGGCAAGTACACCATTGATCAAATCTTCGACGGCGAAACTGTTGAGGAGGTGCTCGACTATGTGCAGTACAACCCCAAGAAACTCGTGCGACAACTGGAGCAGTGGGTTACAAAGAGCGTCAAGGAAGGCAAAATCTCGCTCGACGAAGGAAAGGAATTCCTCGGCACTTATCGAAACGGACTCTTCGGATACACTTACCTTCAATAAGTGAAGGGTGAAGAGAGAAGAGTGATGAACGAAGAGTTGAGAATTGGCTCAACTTAACATTAAATACGAAGCATCAGATGGATAAAATAACAATAGTAAAGGTAGGTGGTGCCATAGTGGAAGACAGCGACCAGTTGGCACTGCTTCTGAAGGATTTCGCTGCCATCCCTGGCAAAAAGGTGTTGGTGCATGGTGGTGGACGCCGTGCCACCAAAGTGGCATCTGCCCTCGGAATCGAGAGCAAGATGGTGAACGGCAGACGCATCACCGATGCTGACATGCTGGAAGTGGTAACTATGGTTTATGGTGGTTTGGTCAACAAAAATCTCGTTGCCAAGCTCCAAGCTTGCGGTGTCAATGCACTCGGTCTCACTGGCGCTGACATGGATGTTATCCGCAGCCATAAACGCCCGTTGAAAGACGGTGTGGACTTCGGATATGTTGGTGATGTGGAGTGCGTAAACGGCAAAATCCTTCAAACGCTGATAGAAGCAGGCACTACTCCGGTAATGGCTCCCCTCACTCATGACGGTAAAGGAAATATCCTCAACACCAATGCGGACACCATCGCCAGCGAAACCGCCAAGGCGCTTGCTGCATACTATGATGTGACTCTGATCTATAGTTTTGAGAAGAAGGGCGTCCTAAGCAATCCTGACGACGATGAAAGCGTAATCCCAGTGATTACTCACGCCGACTTTGAGAGATACAAGGCTGACGGCACCATCGCTGGTGGCATGATTCCAAAATTAGAGAATGCGCTGGCTGCCATCGATGCAGGCGTCAAGGAGGTCATCATCACCCTCGCCACTGCCATCGACGGCAAGCGCGGAACGATTATCAAGTGAAGAGGGTAGGGGAAGTGAAGAGGTAAGAGTGAAGAACGAAGAGGTAATAGCTAAGAGATAAATGTGAAGGATGAAGAGTGAAGAATGGCGTGAAGTTCTTCACTCTTATTTCTTAACAAGAGTTAAACGCAGAAAAATATCATGCCCGCTTGTAACTTTCTTGCAAGTGAGTCGTCATTAACAATAGAGGGATGAAAGAAATCAGTTTCCAAAACGATGTCTTGCCACTGAAGAACAAAATCTTCAGGTTAGCACTACGCATCACACTCAACCGTGAGGAAGCGGAAGACATCGTGCAGGATACACTGATAAAAGTCTGGAGCAACCGCAGCAAATGGCAAGATCTCGACTCTGTCGAAGCATACAGCCTCACGATTGCCCGCAATCTCTCCCTCGACCGCAACAAGCGCAAGGAAAACGACAACGCTTCGCTCGACGAGGATATTGCCAGCAACGAAAAGCGAGATAAGGCTTATACGCCTTCGGAAAGGATGATACTGAAAGACCGACTGGATATCGTCAAGAGCATCATCGACCGGTTGCCCGAGAAACAACGTAGTTGCTTACAGTTACGAGACATAGAAGGCAAGGCTTACAAAGACATAGCCACAATCCTGAGCATAACAGAAGAACAGGTAAAGGTAAACATCTTCAGAGCACGCCAGAATGTCAAACAACAATTTCAAGAATACGAAAGATATGGACTATAAATACATCAACCAACTTTTGGAACGCTATTGGAAGTGCGAGACTTCTCTCGAAGAGGAGAACATCTTGCGCACGTTCTTCAGCCAGGAAGTGATTCCTGCAGAGCTGGAGAGCTACAGACCGCTCTTTGCCTACGAACAGCAGGCTTCTAAGCAGGACTCCCTTGGCGATGATTTCGACCAAAAGATGATGCAGTTGATAGCCTCTACTGATGAGCAGAATACAGGCAAGGCAAAGGTCATCTCACTTACAGATCGACTCAAACCGCTCTTCAAGGCTGCTGCCGTTGTTGCTATCTTCCTTACCTTGGGCAACGCCGCTCAGGTTCCTTTCCAGGATGATGATGCTGCGTCTGTTCCAACGACAGGAACTACTGTACACAAAGGCTCTTCTGTTGCCGTCATTGGTGACTCTCTGTCAGTAGACGTAGACTCCACGCAGCACACAAGCATCAACCAGATGCCAACGGAGCCTGCCCCTTCCTTACTCAAAAGATAATTTCTATGCTTTCTATATAACAAATCATGTTTAGTAAAACAAGCCTGAAACTGTGAAGTTTCATTTCTCTCAAATTTTTCATAACATACTAATGTAAAAGGGCTGCCAGGATGTACTGGCAGCCCTGATTCTTTATGTGTCCTTTGATTTGTTATATAGATCCCTCCTGATCGGTCTGCTCACTACCGTCAGCAGGTCTGCTGACTATGCTCAGCAAAGCTGCTGACGGTAGTCGACAGAGCTGCTGAGCATAGTCGGCACGCCCTATACCCTATAGAGGCAGAACCTTATCTCCATATATCTCTGACCGAGATGCCTTATTCTTATGACCTCTGGAAGGTAATGGAATGTTAGTTTTATACACTATACTTCCTACGCTTTCTTCAGCCGACCTACCAACTGGATAAAACTTGGTATCATGATGCAGAGAGAGAAGCCTATGGCGTAATAGACCGTCGTCTCGTTGCCATGGAAGAGGTCGATGAGGTTTCCGTCGCTTTGAGGGAGCAGATTACTCATGATATAAGCCATCGTATTGTTTACCCAGTGCATAAGGATGCCGGGAACGATACTCTTGGTGCGATAATACATCCATCCCAAGAGTAGACCTATCAAGAGCGCATTGACAAACTGTGCCAAATTGCCGTGCATCAGGCCAAAGAGTGCCGCAGAAATCATGATTGCCACCCAGTGGTACTTCTTACTCATCATAGCCAACAAAGTGCGGAGGATGGCTCCTCTGAACACGATTTCCTCAGCAAGCGGAGCCAAAATGCCTACCGCTACATAGCCCCACGGCTCTTTCATCAGGGCTGCGAAGAGCTGTTCGGCTTCTGGATTCATCTTGATGCCCAACTGCTCATTGACATACTCCAAAGGGATGATAAGGCCGAGGGTGAACAGTGCCACCCATGTCAAACTTGCCCATGGCTTTGACTGAAGGTAGTTGCGGGCAATGGGTGTCCAGTTCAACTTGAGGAAGGTGATTGCGGTAATAACACTGCTAAAAACAGAAGTAAGAGCAAGCAATATTGCGTTCTCGCCGGACACTATGGTGCGGAGGACTTCCATATAACCCTCTTGTTTTACCATTGCCCAGATGCCAGCACCGACATAGGTCACTGCGGTCTGAACCACTACAAATGTAATCATATACAGGACAACGTCCCAGAATCCTTTCTTTATACCTATCTTTTCCATTTTTTTTTTGCTACTTGTCACATGACGTAGTACATGGATTATCATGCGTCATGCGTACTATTCTTGTTCCTTCTCAGTTGGGTCTGCCAATCCTTTTGTACAGTCGCATAACCCATACAGTTTCATGACCGTCTGCTCGTCTTCTTTCAGCTGGTCAGCCAATTCCTCAGGAGAATCAAACTTCCGTTCTTCGCGTATGCGCTTAAGGAAACTCACCAAGAGGAGTTGGTCGTAAATGTCCTCTTCAAAATTAAAGATATGTGCTTCGAGCGTGAGTGCCTTGCCGTCGAAAGTTGGCCTCGTTCCAATATTCATCATTCCCCATCTCATCGTCATCTGGTGCTCCAACCTTATCTTGACAGCATAGACTCCCGGTGCTGGGACAAGTTGCCCGAAGTGGGAGATGTCAAGGTTGGCTGTAGGAAAACCGAGCTTGCGCCCCTCATGATAGCCATTCACCACCTTCCCTACTATTGTGTAAGGATAGTTGAGGCAGTTGTTGGCAAGGACTATTTCTCCTTCCTTGAGCAATGAGCGTATTGCCGACGAAGAGATGTGTATGCCTTCTTTGTCAAGAGCCTTTGCTTGCACCACCTCCATGCCCATCTGGGCACCATAGCGTACATAGTCGGCAAACGACTCTTCACGGTTGTGCCCGAAACGATGGTCGTAACCGATGTATAGTTTGCACACATGAAGTTGCCGAAACAACACCTGCAGCATAAACTCCTGTGCCGACATGCTGGCAAGGCGATGGTCGAAGTGAATCACCACTGCTGTGTCAATACCAGTCTTGGAGAGCAGGATGAGTTTTGATTCGAGCGTACATAACAACTCTGGTTGATAGTCGCTCTGCAACACCTTGCGCGGATGTTCGTCGAAGGTGATGACAACAGCCTCGCGACCTTCCTCACGAGCAGTTTTTACCATCTGCCCAATGAGAAACTGATGCCCTAAATGCACTCCGTCAAAGAAGCCGATAGTAGCCACACAGGGGGGCATCTCATGACTGTCATCAGGAAGTTGACTGGCTTGTAAATATATTGTTTTCACTTGTCTTGATCTTTTGCTGTGGATGATCAGTCATTATTTTCTACGCAGTCTCTTGGCAGCACGCCACAATTCACCGACCCACAGCACTACAGAAGTTGAAGCAACGATGACTGCCCACTCAGTAATCGACAGAGGCACGGTTCGGAACATCTCGCCTCCGAAGGTTACAATAAGCCATTGTCCTACGAGAATGATGGCAAGCACCAGTTGCATGCCACGGTCGCGAAGGAGCCCGCGGAAGGCTGAATAGTTACTTCCCAACGACTTGGCGTTGAAGAGATTCCAGAACTGCAGCATGACAAAGGTGGTAAAGAACCACGTCAGTTCATGCGTGTCTACACCTCCCTTTCCTCTACGCTCACAATAGACAAGGAAAGCAAACATCAAGGCGAAGAATACAATGCCGCAGAAGAGTATTCCCTTGCCCATTCCTGGAGTGATGATGAAGTCGGATGCCTTGCGTGGCTTGTCCTTCATTACCTCATGCGAAGGAGGCAGGGATGCAAGGGCAAGAGCGGCAAAGGTGTCCATGATGAGGTTTATCCAGAGTATCTGTGTCACGGTAAGCGGCATTGCCGTACCGAGAACCGAACCGCCGAGCACCAACAAGAGTGCGGCAACATTTACCACAAGTTGGAAGAAGAGGAATCGCTGAATGTTGCGATAGAGCGAACGCCCCCACATCACTGCATTGGCGATAGACTTGAACGAGTCATCGAGCAGGGTCATGTCCGAAGCCTCCTTGGCTACCGATGTACCCGAACCGAGCGACAAACCGACATGTGCATAGTGCAAAGCTGGAGCGTCATTGGTACCGTCGCCAGTGACTGCCACCACAGCCCCCCGTTTCTGCAGCATGTCAACGAGGCGCTGCTTGTCTGTGGGATGTGCACGGCTCATCACTCTGATGTCCTTGGCACGCTCGTACGCCTCCTCGTCAGAGAGAGCCTCCCATTGTTCGCCTGTTATCATCTGCTGTTCGAGTGAAGTCATCTCTCCGTCAGCACCGATGTGCTCGGGGTCATCCTCAAAGACACCTATCTGCTTACCTATCTCCAAGGCTGTGGCAGCCGTATCGCCTGTCACCACCTTCACCTCGATGCCTGCCTGGCGGCATTCATGCACAGCGGCAGGTACATCCTCGCGGATAGGGTCGTTGATGGAGGCTATCGCCTGCAGTAGCATACCGCCGTTCTCCACTGTCTGGTCGAAGGACTCGCCTTCTTCCATCTTCTTGTAAGCAAAGGCAAGCGTACGCATTGCCTTACTCTGCCATGCCACCAGTTCGGCATTGATCTGCTGGGCATACTTGTCATCCATCTGGCATTTCGCCATGACAATCTCAGGAGCACCTTTCACAAAAAGGTAAGTGCTGCCTCCCACCTCTGCCAAGGTAGCCATAAACTTACGCTCGGTAGAGAAAGGCAACTGCTTGATGGTGTTGTATTGTTTACGCAGAGCGCTATAGTCCTTTCCGTGTTTGTCCAACCACAACAGGAGAGCCGACTCCGTAGGGTTGCCTATAGCCTTGCCCTCGTCAAGTTCTGCAGTAGAGTTGAGGGCGATGGCAGCGTCAAGCAAGGTCTCGTCTCCATCCTTCAGAAGCAAGGAGTTTACCTGCATCTTGTTCTGTGTCAACGTTCCTGTCTTGTCGGTACAGATGACGGTGACTGCTCCCATTGTCTCGCAAGCATGCAACTTACGCACAAGGTTGTTGGACTTCAGCATCCTCCTCATGTTAAGCGCCAAGGAAAGGGTTACAGCCATAGGTAGTCCCTCTGGCACAGCCATGACGATAAGCGTCACAGCCATCATGAAGTATCCCAACACTATCTCCGCCATGTGGAAATAGTCGTTCCCGCCCCAGGCGGGGTTGGTCAGAATATCGTGTACAAGGAAGATGACGAAGGCTGCAACGGCTATTGCCGACCCAACCTTGGAAATCATCTTTGCCAGTTTGTCGAGTTGCACATAGAGGGGGGTCTGTACGGCCGTCTGTTCTGTACTCTTCTGCGCCACCTTGCCAATTTCCGTACTGTCACCTACTGCAGTGACAACAAACTCGCCCCTTCCATTCATCACCATCGTAGAACGGAGCACCACATTGGGAGGGTAAGCGCCGTCGCCCGTCTCGTGGAGGGACTTCTCTGCCATAGGTTCTCCTGTCAATGCAGATTCGTTAATCTGCAAGTCGGTAGAGAATACTAACTTTCCGTCTGCAGGCACCTCGTCGCCCACTTCTATGAGAACGACGTCGCCCACCACTACATCGCGGCGAGGAACCTCCACCACCTTGCCTTCACGGCGCACCTTTACAGACTGCTCCTCACCGAGGGCAGTAAGGACATTAAACTTCTTTGCAGCATCACGCTCAAAGTAGAAACCTACCGTCGTGGCGAGAAACACTGCGAGGAAGATACCTATTGTCTCCATGAAGTTCTGCTCTATGAAAGCAAGGATGAGTGAGACGACAGCCGCTACAAGCAGTATCTGAATAATTGGGTCGCGATACTTGTCAAGATAGAGTTTCCACAAGGATGTACGTTTGGGAGGAGTAAGGATATTACGTCCTGAACGCTCTCTACTCTCGACCACTTGCTGGCCTGTCAAACCGAATCTGATGTTGTCTTGTTCCATTTTATAAATAATAGATGTGACACTCCTTGGTGCTTATTTCTACACCTCTTGTGCCGCTATTGTGCTTACATTCTATTGCCCATTGTCAAGGGGCAATCCGTCATAGGATATTCTTGAGGGGCAAAGTTACGTCAAAAATCTGATTAAGCCATACCTATAGCCCTTAAAAAACTTGAAATGTCGGCAATATTAGAATATTTTCGCAAAAACATTTGGTTATTTAGTGGAAAAACATTACCTTTGCAGCCGATTTCGGAATAGAAGTCCCGGACTTGTAGCTCAGTTGGTTAGAGCAACAGACTCATAATCTGGAGGTCCTAGGTTCAAGCCCTAGCTGGTCCACAAAGTTTTAAAGTGCTAATCGCTTATTATTTAAGCCTTTAGCACTTTTTGTTTGTCCAAGCTATCTTTGGACGCACAAGTTGCAGCCAAAGGCACATCATTCTTTATGCTATTTTGTTGACTAATTGTTGACTAATAAAAATTAGCGTAAGATGCTTGCAATCAAAGCAGAGATTAAAAGACAAGAGCAGAAAGCGGACGGTACTTATAATATTAAGGTACGCTTTACGCTCAATCGAAAGGTGAAAAGACTGTCAACAAAACCGTCTGACGTACAGAGTGAATTGTTCTACTATTAATCATGACAAGAATGGCCTTGACCTTCTTAATAAACCAGTAGAAGTAATTAAAAAACATAACAGAGAGCATAAACTTTGACAACATTCTTGTGTCAACAAAAGAAAAGAGGGTGTGGCACAATGATTGTGACACACCCGCTGTTTATTAGGAAAGCCGTGCAGCCAACCTCCAGGCTGTACTGCACAACTTAACTTTTGTTTGAAACGAAGTCCGCTTTACTTCACGGCAAACTTAATGTTCGAACCCTTACCGTCAAGGTCTACTACGAGGTGATAAACACCTGAAAGAGCATGACCGGCAGAGAGCTCCACCTTATCACCTGCATGAACACCGTTGAGCGTCTTCTGAGCAACAAGCTGACCAGCGTTGTTGTAGAGCAGAAGGACTGCCTTGTCGGCTGCGGTAGAGAAGGTAACCTCGGCGTTACCGCCAACATTGCCATTCACGGCAACATCACTGTTATTGCCGTCTGCCGTAACACCACTGATGCCTGTAGGACTCTTCACGGTAACCGTGATGGTCTTGACAGTCGTAGCAGCCTGCTCGTCTATAGCAGATACAAGAATCTGGGTAGTACCTGGCTGGTTGCCTGCGGTAATGACGAAGCCTTGTTCTGATGTGAAGAGCGAAGCTACACTACCATCTGACATAGATGCCTGGAACTCCATCTCCTCACCGTCTGGTTCGGTAAAGAGGTTAGCATAATAGTAAACCTGTGAGGTCTCGCCCGTATTGAGGACAATCTCATCAAGGTCACCTACCCATTCCGGTGCACGGTTGCTGTGCTCCACACTGTAGTTGACGGTAGCTGTGCGCACATTGTTCTTGCTGTCAGTAGCTGTAACCAAGAAGTTGTAAGAACCAGCCTTCTCATAGTCAGGAATAAGTTCTACTTCAAGCTGCAGCTGATAACCAGCCTCTACACTGATGACACCATCCTTCATGCTGATGCCCTCTTGCGTACCGTCGCCATTGGTGTAGCTGCTTACAGAAGCAATACCGCTTGCATCATCGATGCTTACGGTGAAGGCATCTTCATCAGGATCCTCTACAGTGACCTTTGCTGTTACCTTGCTTGCCTCAGGAACTGTGAGTGTAGCCTCAGGCACTGTGATGTAAGGAGCAGCATTCTTGTTGTAGTAGAGGTGATAGTTGTAGACCTTCTTGGTTGGGTCGTTGCTTGTCACCACGAGGGTAGCCTTGTTGTTCTTCTCGAAATAGGTGCTCTCTGGGTTGACCTCAAAGTTCAAGTCTACACTTCCACCAACAGCAATCTCGCCCTCTGTATTTTCGTTGAGGAGCTTGATCCATGGTTCACCCTTCTTCGTCTCGACACAAGTCATGAAGTAGCCGAAAGCGCCATAAGAGTAATAGTCGTCATAAAGTGCTTCGATGTCTACCCATCCACCGAGTGATTTGAGGTTGCACATATAGCGGTTGGTTTCCATCTCACCGTCCTTTGAAGACATCACAGCCGATGTTGCATAACCGGCAGGATACTTCACTACGACATAGAACGTGTCGGCAGGGTTGATATAGACTGGTTTGTCAAACTCCAACAGGCGAGCAACGCCGTTATAAGAGCCAGAAGAAGTCGGTTCTTCCTTGTCTACATGCAACTTGCCGTGACCGATGGTCTTGTCTGTTGCTGTTACATCACTACCGAGGATGACAGAAGCCTCGATGTCCACATTCTCCAAGTTACCTACTGTACCCACGAAGTAGAGGTGCGAGAGGTTGAAACCTTCGGCAGGAGCCTCATAGCGTGTTGCCGCATAGAAGTTCGCATCAAGATCTGAAGCGCCAGTTCCCATAATGGTAGCCTTGGCACTGGCTACAGGATTGAGGATAGGATGATAGAGCAGAGATGTGTAGTCGAGTCCAGATGGAACATCCCAGACGAACTGCTGCTCGACCTTGACCTTCTTCACACCCATTGCCTTCAGTGCAGACTTGGTAGAGAGTGCACTCACACAGTTCTCGACAAACGTCTTGGCTGCAGCCTTCTCGGGCTTAACCACCACGTTGTAGGCTGGTGCGATACCACCGTCGTCATACTCGCTGTCTGTCTGTGCATCGTGGCCAGACGGGTCGAGTTTCAGAGAGTAGGTGAGCTTGTATTCACCGTCATTCATCATCTTGGTCGTGAAGGTCTTCTTTCCCTCATTGGTAACACCATCCATATAGAAGCCATCTTCTTCCTCGAAGGTGAGGACTGGAACATCAGTGATGTTGAGGTTCACCTTTGTGGTCTTAGTCTCGGTGTCGAGACCTTCCACATTATAGGTGATGGTGTATTCGCCATCATGCGGTTCATAAATATTCGTGAGCAGGAGACGGAACTTCAGACTGTCCTTACCCACAACGATAGGATCCATGTAGCCGGTGTAGTAGCTCTGCCATACCTTATTTCCGTTGTCAGAAGCGAGTCCTACCACGCCTCCGTCGTCACCTCCGATGTCACCACCATTGCTCTGTGGCAAGTATACCTGAAGCTCTGCTTCGGCAAGAGTAGGAGTACCCCACTCATCTTCACTCTCAGTATACTCAAACATGGGTGAAGAGATATTGGTGATGGTGAATGCCTTGGTACCCTTGTTCACCACAGTGAACTCATAGTAAGAAGGCTCCATTGCTTCCTCGTCAGCAGGCTGCTCAATGTTGAGCGTCTCTGGGAACACAGCATCAGCCTCACCTGTAATGGTAAGAGATACGGGGATTGTTATCTTCGCATTCTGCGGGTCGTTGGAAATACCTGTGAGTTCGTATGTATACTCGTCAGCCAACTGGTTGGCAAGTATCTCTACAGGGATGGTAACCTGACCGTTTGCTGCAATCTCGTAAGTCTTGTAAGGCTTAAACTCGATGGCGTTGCCAGAGTTGATGTACGAGTCAGAAGGACAGATACCACGTGTCTGGCTCTCGTCCATGATACCGCAAAGACCGAAGACGCCAAGCTGGAAGCCATCGGGGTTGAGCTTGTACTGGAACTTGAAAGAACCGTCCTTGCGCATGATGAGCTGGAAGTTCATACCCGACATCATGGTGTTGCCATAGTTCTTGAAGCTGACAATCACCTCGTCGTCACCAGCCTTGTAATATACACCGTCTGTAGATGGCGTATTCATGGTGTGGTTGCCCCAGAACGGACAGATCATGTTGCGATAGAAGGTCTCTGTAGATGGCAGCGATGCAGGTGGCTCTGGGAACTCCTTGTAGTCGTCTGTCTTTGAGAACGACACAAAACCAGTATCGTAGATATACATGGTCTTGTACTTCTTGCCATAGAAGGGGAACTCGAATGGGAGAGTTACCTCCTTGTAGTCTGTTTTGTCGGCGAAGTATGCATAAGGCATGTGCTCGGTATAGTCGGCAGTGATGTCTTTCCAGTCATACTCTACGTCAAAACCGTCGCTCTTGCTCTCATATTCATATTCTATCTTGCCGTTTTTGTCAGCCACTACGTCGCCAGCCTTGTACCAGGTCTCTGGTTGCAGTGCGAAGGTAAGAGGTTCGTCACCCTTGTTCGTCACCGTGAGTTGCTCTTTGACATTTGTGCCATAAGGAGTCTCTGCTGACAAAGATTCTGGATTGACGCTCCATGTCGGGCATCCGATGACGTTACCCTTGAGGGCAATCTCCTTGGTAGTACTGTCTGCATAGGTAATGACGAGCACGTCGCTCACCTCACCACTTTCTGTAGTAGGCAGGGTGACGATGATGTCCTTGCCCTGACCGGCAGGAACAGTGAAGCCGTCCTTCACCTCGTCGGCAACAGTAAACTTGCCGTTCTTTGCCGCTACACTCTTTACGGTGAGCACATCCTTACCGTTGTTGCTCAACAAGACGGTGCGGTTCTGCACAGAGGTACGGAATACCTTGCCGTAGTCTACCGATGTAGAGTCATAGACAGCCTCAGGTTTGAGGTTGTCGCCAGTAATGTTGGCAGTAAACTTGATGTTGGCACTGCTGTTGACAGGATCGTTGGTGAGCAGGGTGAGGTAGTTGGTCAACTCGCCTGCGTTGAGGTCGTCACCGGCTGCGAGTGTCACTGTCACATCCTTGCTCTCGCCATTACCCACGTAGCCGTCGGTGCTGGAGAGACTCTTGATCATCGATTTGGCTGGAGCCACAATCTTGATGGCACTGCCCGTCTCTATGTCATAGTAGGCGCCGTTGAGACCACCGTTTGCCTCGGTTATCTTGGAGGCATCTGTAAAGACGCATGGGTCTTCGCAGTTGATGTCGCTGATACCGACGAAGTTGTTGCCACCCTCTCCGAACACGTTGTCGGGAATGTAGTTGTCGTAGTGTACTTCCACACTTCCGTCTGGACTGAGAGCCATGTGGAAGCTGATGGTTGTCATCTCGCCGCCACCATTTGTGGCTGGTGTCATCACATCCTTGAACTTGATGTAGAGTTTGCCGTCCTTGTGACCGTACGAGATCTTGGTGTTACCACCCATCTCCATCCAACCAGAGTTGGTGTAGGCTGAGATGTAACCCAATCCGTCCACGCAGTCAGCGGTAGGCACCATACAAGAGATGCGTCCTGTGATGGCATTCATCGACACGCCACCATAAGAGGAGACGTATATCTGCTCGTAGTCCTTGCCGTAGAAGGGGAACTTGAAGCCCACCTTGATAGGACCAGACTGCCATACGTTGCTGCTGAACTGTGATGTGATGTCGGTCTCGTCGCTGAGGACTGGTGCCTCCTCATACTCGAAGGTTGTGTCGCCAGCCACATTAGACTGCAGGGTGTAGCCAAACTTATGTACGCGGGCTGTAGAACCCTCGATAGATGTTGACGAGAATTTCGGGAAGACATACTGCAGAGGATACTTGCCCTCGTTCTTGATGGTTACGGTCTTCGTTACCTCATCACCGCCAACCTTCAGGTCGCCCACTGCGAACTCACTTTCAGTAAGACTGAGTTTGGCAGGTTCGGAAGCCACACCACGTACAAGGAAAGTATGGCTATTGCCAGCCCTATCACTCAGGGTGATGGTGCTCGACACATCGCCAGCCTTGGTAGGAGCGAAGGTAATGGCAACCTTTGACTTGGAACGTGCCGAGATGGCAGGCAGATAGTTAGGACCTTGGAACTGGTCGGAAGAAGACTTTACCTTACCGCTATAGGAGGCACCAAAGACACCATATCCGCTATTGGTAAGTTCTACATCTACCGACTTGGTCTGTCCCACGAGGAGACTACCGAAGTCTATAAGCTGCTGACTGTGCAACTGAGGTTTGTTACCTTTCACGGTCATGGTGAGCTGCACCTGACTCTTGGAGTCGGTAGCCTCGTTGCTCTTCACGTGAATATTGAACTTGTAGGTTCCGTTCACTAACTTCTGACCGTCGTTCTTCAGCGTCACCTCCTGCTGTTCATTGGCACGCACCTCACCGCTCTCTGGTGATGGGTTGAGTACGGATGTCCAGTCGGGGTTCTTGCTCAGTGCCGTCACAGCCCATGTCAGATTGTCGGAGACACTCTCCCAGCTGGAGCCTTTCAGCACCTGGCTGAGCTGTGTCCAACTGTTACCGTTGTCACTGCTGTAGAAGCTGTAGGGAGCCATGCCCGATGTGCTGTTATAGCCAGTAGCAAGTGGATTCTTGGCTCCACCAGGGAATTTTGCTACAATCCAGAAGCTGCTGCCTGGAGCGAAGTATATCTGCTCGGGCAAGGAAATATCGTAGTTGTAAGCCCAGAAGCTATAGGTCACCTTCTCTAACAAACTGGCTGCAGAGATGGAACGAGCACCGTCATATATCTCAATTACAGGATCCGTACCGTTCTGTCCTGAGAAGTTGACATGCGTAAGGTTGAAACCATTGGGATAGGTAGACGGATTTACATAGAAGTACTGTGCCATGGCGTTGGGCAACTTGGTGTCGCTCTCGCCGATGTAGCTGCGCACATACGACCAGTACTTGATGGTGTCAGGCCAATCTTCGGCTGTATAGTCCGATGTTACCAAACTGTTGCTCTTCACCGACTCTGCTCTCACCTTGCCGTTTAAGGGAACAACCTGTCCTGGGGTAGGAGCAGTCTGGCGTGAGGATGTCGACATGGTGGCTTTGGTGGTAGCTGTGGTAAGTGAGTACTTCAGCACACCTTCGCCGACATTCTTGATGTTGAACGAAGCAGAAGCCACATCAGACTTGGTGGCGTCTACCGTCATGGAGAGCGTCTTTTTGTCGAGCTGTACCTTCGGACCGGCATTGGTTGCCGCTGATTTTACTGCCGACATGGCTGATGCCTTACCCCAGCGACTATATGCTACGATGGCAAAGTAGTAGGTGGTAGTAGCTTTCAGACCTGTCAGTTCGTACTGAATGGTGTCGCCCGAGGTCTTGAACTTGGTGTCTACAGATACACGGTTGAGCGTAGACACATCTGTTGTAGAATCAAAGCTCGTCGTACTGTAGTAGATGACGTGATGGTCGATGCTCTTTTCCTCGCAGTCAGGAATTGTCCACTCAATGAGGGCATTGTCATGAGACGGAGTGACAGTGAAGTCGCTTACAGCCTCAGGGGAAGATCCTTCCTTGCCCTGCAGTGCCTTGTAGGCATCGATATAGCCGGAGCCCATCTTACCCTTGTAGTCTGGGTTCTGCGTATAGAGGTCGTTGACAGAAGAGGTAAGGAGCGTGCGGAGTGTCTCGTTGGAGAAGTCCTTGCTGCCATACTTCGAGAGGATGAGCGCAGCGATACCAGATACGTGGGGACAAGCCATGGATGTTCCCTCGTTGTAACCATAGGTGCTGTTGGGCAAGGTGCTGAGCACACCATACTTCTCACCATTGTCCTCCAGTCCGCCAGGTGCCGTAACGTCCACCCACGAACCATAGTTGCTATAGTAAGCCACACTTCCGTCGGCAGCCAATGCACCAACGGCGACAGCCTCGTCGAGACAACCGGGATAGTAGTTGCCCTCTTCGCCATTGTTACCAGAAGCGAAGATACAGAGACCACCGTTCATCTTGTTGCCACCACCTTCTTTGGTGAAGTATCTCACTGCCTCATTGATGCTCTCGTCTGAGACATCGGCAGCGGAAGCACCCCATGAACACTGGGCGATGCTGGCACCACGGTCGGCTGCATATACCAATGCCTGGGCAAAGTCACCTTCGCCTGTAGAGGTACGACTGTCGAACACCTGGCACACCATCATCTTCACACCACCTGTACCGTCGCTACCTCCGGCGACACCGCACACGCCGATGCCGTTGCCGTTGGTGGCACCTACTGTACCTGCCACGTGGGTACCATGAGAGTGGGCGCTAATATCAGAGGAATTGGTAACGAAGTTGTAGCCATAGATGTCATCGACAAATCCGTCGCCGTCATCGTCGACACCAGGCTGGCCATTCAACTCCGCCTTGTTGATCCATACATTGTCCTTCAGGTCGGGGTGGTCCACCTGGAAACCACCGTCGATGATGGCAACAATCACATCCTTCGAACCGGTAACTCCTGTAGCCCATGCCTGGAACACATTGGCGTCGGCACCAGCCTTGGTACCGCTGATGCTACCGTCGTTGTGGTAGTGCCACTGGTCCTTGAGCAGAGGGTCGTTGAAGGGGAGTGCCTGACTGGCAGGCATGGTAGAGGCTGCCTTGGCAGCCCTTGCCACTGCAGCGGGAGAAACCTCGATGAACTTCTCGCCGCCAATGGGTTTGTAAACGGGTATGCGCTGGGCATGTGACACGCCCTGGGTAGAACCATAGAGGTTGCGTACCTGCGCCAACTTCATGTCGGATGCCTCGTAACGGACATCATACCAAAGGTCCAGTCCATAAGCCTTGTGCTTCGCCTCATCCTTGCCGGCATAAGGGAAGACACGCGTCATGGAGACTGCCTTTACTTTCTGGTTGACCTTGTCGAGTGGGGTCACACCAGTCTGCACATACTTCTTCGAGGTTCCCTTTACCGACATCGGCAATTGGGCTGCCACCATGCGCGACGCCACCTCCGGCTGGAGCTTGACACGCACAACGCCCTCCACATACTGTTGGGACGAGGCACTCGAAGTCTTAGTCTGTGCGTTGACACACACATTGCCTACTGTCATAAGCAATGCGCATGCAAGCAAGAGTAATCTTCTTTGCATGTTGATTGGTTTAATGATTAATATTAAAAACTAAAAAGAATGATCTTATTATCCGTATTCTCTCTCTCGTTATTCTTTCTCTCTTATATGTCAATAGTCTTTGTAGTCTAATGTGTGTGCAAAATTAAGCATTTTTCCAACATTACACAACTTTATGTGTCATTTTTCGACTTCTATCTGCATAAAATAACACATTATATACGATATGGGGGGGTAAACTTACAGTTTGCAAACACGTAAATACAAAATAAGCGGGTGTGCCACAAACTATCCTATGTAGCTTCATGACACATCCGCTATATGTTGTTTTCGGGAAAGAGAATGATCAGAGGGTGGGGAAGTAAACCTTTCTCACCTCACCATTGGCGTAACGCACGATGCAAGTGCCTTGGCGGGGACCGTCGAGGCGCACACCGTCAAGTGAATAGTACGCCACAGGTACCATGTTCTGTTGTGCCTCCACCTCAGAGATGCCGTCTATGCTTGGGTCTACCACCTTCACCTCGTCGAGGAAGAAACGTTGCTTGTCGGCAGTGAAAGTGACCTTTACTGTTCCTGTAGCATAGATGGTGGCAGCGTAGGTGCCCCATTCACCAGCTGTGACAGGGACATACGACTTGCCCAGCGTACCGTTGGACACCTTGAGGGTTATCTTCGAGGCATCAGACTTTGTGTTCCATGCGCCAGCCTTGAAAGACAGAGTAGCTGAGCCGTTCACCGTAAAGGCTGGGGTAGTAATGGTTCCGGCGTAGCTGCCGCTTCCTAATCTTACGCATTGGTCTGCGACATACATCACGCCATTGTCGCTTTTCCACCCTGCGTTGTCTGCAAAATTATCATTAAAGGCAACCTGAGAAGTGATGTTGCTCCATTTGTTGTCGTTGCCGCCTTCGCTGTTACACTTGTCGAATGACTCATAGAGGAGTGTGCTGCCATCAGGAGTCACGGGTGTGTCTTCATCTTCGCTGCTGTGAGTAGTCTTACTAAAGGTCAGCGAGGCAGTGCCGTCGGCAGCCACAGCCATGTCCTTGATGTCGATGTGCATGTATTTCGAGCCGTCACTGTTGGTGTGGTAAAGGGTGGCGGCAGGAGTGGTAGATGCCGTAAGGCTGTTGTTCTTTTTATAAGGATAAAGGTCGCCCGTCAAATTCAGATAACTCGCCGTGTTGTCGGCATGGAAGATGGTCAAACACTGGTGGTCAGTTTGATAGGTGTTGCCTTTGTCATCTTCGTACTCTCCCTCGGTGGCGTTTGGCACATTCCACAACCAGATGTTCTCATCGTAGTCTACGTGGGTTATCATGATGCCTGGTGCAGGAAGCGATGCGTCCCAGTTGGTGAGCTGGCGGTTCTCTACGATGTAGTATTCGTCTTCATGTCCCTTGTTCTTAAGGATATAAGCATCACCACCCTCGCTGACAGCCTTCAGTCCTGTGACATTCTGGTCTTCCTCTATGTCTGTGACATCGTGGAGCGTGATCCATCCACACTCATTCTTCTCGTAAGCAGAATATCCGCAAGGAACGAAACCGTCCTCGTTGTAGCTGCCATAGTCCATAAGGTCGAAAGCGTCCATGCCGAAATTATCGCCATTATAGGTGTCGTAGAGGTCCGGGAAACCCATACAGTGGGAGAACTCATGGCAGAAAGTACCGATGCCGCAGATACTTCCATCGCTGTTCAGTTCGTTGCTGCAGGCATAGACATCGACAATCTTTCCATTGTAGGTCAGAGACTTACCATAACTCGATGTCAGTTCCCATTTGTGGGGCCAGATGGTGTTGGCAATCCCGCTGTCTGCCTGTCCCTTGCCGGCATAGAGCACAAAGACCTCTTCTACATAGCCGTCACCATCCCAGTCATATTTGGAGAAATCGACTCCTTGTGCGTGTGCCCACGTACATGCCTCGGCTACCATCGTGCCAGGGTGTTGGTCGTTGCCTTCCCCGTTGACGTCCTTTCCATAATAGGCGCAGTTGTTGGCAAGTTGACAGATACCCACTACGTCAAATTGCAGGTCGAATGCTCCGCCACTCTGTGCGCGGAAGTAGTCACGCACACTGCCCTTGAAATTACCTTCGGTATAGTTCTCGCCATTGACAATCTGCTTGTACAACTCCACATCGTGACCGCTGGCAAACTTCGTGTCGGTAAACTGGGCGAGAATGACAAGAGCGTGCTTTGTGCCTTGGAAGATACTCTTGTCAGCAGACTGGCGGCGCGAGACAGTACGTTTCTGCGACTGTGTCCGTCGAGCCTTCGCTCTGCTAATGGCAACCTGCTGTTCTTCCTCCTTATATATATAATAGGTGTCAGACTCACTATCGTAGCGATAACGTGTGCCGTCAGCAGCCTGAAGATAGTGGAAGTATTCGTCACCCACAGATTCCACCTTTACCGTCGTTCCGTCGGCAAGGGTGATGGTACGCCACACCCCACGCTTGGCAGGTACGGCATGAAGAGAAACGGCAACACCAAAGAGCACCGCCAAAAAGAAAAGAGTACGTTTCATCATGTGAACATTCAATTAATGATTATTACCTTGTTATCTCAAAACAATCTTACAGTTGTCGAGGCTCTCCACTGTGGCAAGAGCCTCATAGCGCATCCCTTGCTGGCGCAGGAAGTCACCGCCATGTTGGAAAGCTTTCTCAATGAGGAATCCCATCGCCTCTATCGTGGCGCCAGCCTGTTGACAGAGGTCCATCACACCTTTGGAGGCATTGCCGTTGGCAAGGAAGTCGTCGATGAAGATGACATGGTCTTCTGGGGTGAGGTAGCTTCTACTGACACATACGGTGTAGTCGCGGTCTTTGGTAAAAGAGTGAACCACAGAGGAAATCTGGTCGTCCATCGTGCTCGGCAGCTTTTTCTTCACGAAGACCACGGGAAGACCGGTGAGGTAACCTACCATAATGGCTGGGGCTATGCCCGATGCCTCGATGGTAACAATCTTGTTGTACTTGACGTCTTGGAAGAGGCGTACAAACTCCTTTGCCAAGTCCATCATCATCATGGGATCCATCTGGTGGTTGACAAAACTGTCCACCTTTAGTATTCCACCAGGAAAGCAACGACCTTCCTGCATGATTCTCTTTTTGAACGATTCCATTATTTTGTAGTTTGATTAACGTAGGATTGCTAAGGACTATACAGCACAAGGCTGAGGATGACGGCAAGGAGCCTTCCGAAAGATGGCGCAAAAGTACAAATATTTTCCGATATAGTCACCTCTTCAACCAGCTTAATTGCATCTTGGAATGTAAATTATCAGCAATTCGTTTGGTTTTATCTGCAATTAGCGGTAATTTTGCAAGAAAATAGATGTTATGGAGAAACAGTTTACCGACTTGATGTCGGACAAAAAGATGATGTATGTGCACGGCTTCCTGTCTTCTGGACAGAGCGGTACCGTAAAGATGCTTCAGGAACTGATGCCCAATGCCACCATTGTGGCAGAAGACATCCCCGTCCATCCGGAAGAAGCGATGGAGATGTTGCTCAAGATGCAGGAAACAGAGAAGCCTGACCTCATCATAGGTACGTCGATGGGGGGTATGTTCACGGAGATGCTGCGCGGAACTGACCGTATATTGGTGAATCCCGCCTTTGAGATGGGCAACACCATGAGTAGCATGACGGGCAAACAGGTGTTCCAGAACCCACGAAAGGATGGTGTCCAGGAACTGATGGTGACAAAGGGACTCATCAAAGAATATCGTGACATAACGGAAGGGTGCTTCCAAGGCGTCACTCCCGAGGAACAGGAAAGGGTGTACGGTCTCTTCGGCGACCGCGACCCGGTGGTGCACACCTTCGACCTCTTCCATGAGCATTATCCCAATGCCATACGCTTCCATGGCGAGCATCGCCTTATAGATAAGGTGGCGTTCCACTACTTGGCTCCTGTCATCAGATGGATAGACGACAAGCAGAACGGCAAGGAACGTCCCATCGTGTACATCGACTTCGACTGCCTCCACGACAGTTACATGAAGGCGACGAGTTCGATGCACAAGGCTTACGAGATGCTGATAGAATATTATAATGTGTATGTTGTGGCATCGGCACCCACCAACGACCATGCCTACACGGCGATGGTGCAGGAATGGGTGGAGGAATACCTCTCAGCACCAGCCTACAACCATATCATATTCTCCAACCAGAAGAACCTGCTCTACGGTGACTATTTCATTGACCCCAAGCCGTGTCCCGACTTCATGGGTACCACCATCGAGTACGGCAGTGACGAGTTCAAAAGCTTCGATGAAATCATCACTTTCTTCGAAAGGTTGGGAGGACAGTAAGGGAATTAGTACTCTGTCTTTTCCGTATTCTCTTCCCACATGCGGAAAGCGCCGAGCGCCTCATCACGCATCAGAGCAATCATCGGTTTGTGGCGGTCTTCTATCTTGCGGTCTATCTCTTCGTAGATGAACTCATCGTCAAAACCTATCTTTGCCGCATCCTTGCGGTCGTTGGCATAATAGATGCGGTCGAGGTGTGCCCAGTAGATGGCGCCGAGGCACATGGGACAGGGCTCGCATGAGGTGTAGATCTCGCATCCCTCCAAGTTAAAGGTGTGGAGGGCTCGCGTCGCCTGGCGTATGCAGTTGACCTCCGCATGGGCGGTAGGATCGAGGTCGATGGTCACACTGTTGGAGGCTTCTGCCACGATGACACCGTCTTTGGCAATGACTGCCCCAAAGGGACCGCCACCGTTCTTCACACTGTTCTCTGAGAGTTCTATAGCTCTATGCATCAATTCTTCTTTTGTCATTTTCTTATCATTTTTAAGGTTTAGCGTGCAAAGATAGTAAAAAATCAGCAGACACAATACTTATTACGACGAAAAATATGAAATACAACACACATACATTACCCAACGGCTTGCGCATCATCCACCTGCCATCGGAGAGCAAGGTGGTTTACTGCGGTTACCAGATCAACGCCGGAACCCGCGATGAGTCCAAGGGAGAGGAAGGATTAGCACATTTCTGCGAGCACGTCACTTTCAAGGGAACGGAACGCCGCAAGGCTTGGCACATACTCAACTGCTTAGAGAGCGTGGGTGGCGAACTGAACGCTTACACCAACAAGGAGGGGACCGTATACTACGCCGCCATTCTCAAGGAGCACATCAACCGTGCCGTGGACTTGCTCACCGACATGGTGTTCCACTCCACCTATCCGCAGCAGGAGATCAACAAAGAAGTGGAGGTTATCTGCGATGAAATCGAGAGTTATAATGATTCTCCCTCAGAGCTGATCTACGATGAATTCGAGAATATCCTCTTTCAAGGCACGCCTTTAGGACATAACATCTTGGGCACGGCAGAACAGGTGAGACAGTTTGCTACCGACGATGCCCTGCGCTTTACACGCAAGCATTACCGACCTGAGAACGCCGTGTTCTTCGCCTATGGGGACATCGACTTCAAGCGGCTGACCAAAAGATTAAGTGAAGAGGGAAGAGTGAAGAGTGAAGAGTCCAAAGGAAGTGAAGAGGGAAGAGTGAAGAGTGAAGAATCCACTGGAAGTGAAGAGTTAAGAATTAAGAGTGAAGAATCCAATTGCAGTGAGGAATCCTTGCCTTCCTACGCCCGTTCTTTCGAAGGCAAGACCATTGTGATGCAGAAGGATACCCATCAGGCTCATGTCATGTTAGGAACGACAGCATACAGTGTGCATGACGAACGCCGCATGCCCCTCTATCTGCTCAACAATATATTGGGAGGACCAGGCATGAACGCCAAGCTCAACCTTGCCCTGCGCGAAAAGAATGGATTGGTGTACACAGTAGAGAGTACGATGGTGGCTTACGGAGACACTGGCGTGTGGAGCATCTATTTCGGTTGTGATGAGAAAGATGTGAAGCACTGTCTGCGACTGGTAAGGAAAGAATTGGATAAACTCATGGACAAACCGCTCAGTGACAGTCAACTGCGTGCTGCCAAGAAACAGATAAAGGGGCAGATAGGAGTGGCTTGCGACAACCGCGAGAGTTTCGCCCTCGACATGGGAAAGAGTTATCTGCACTATGGATGGGAGAAAGACGTGGACAACCTCTACAGGCAGATAGACGAGATCACTGCAGAACAAATGCAGGACGTAGCCCGAGAACTATTCGACAAAGAAAGGATTACGACACTGATATTTAAGTGAAGAGGGAAGAGTGAAGAGTGAAGAATCCAATGGAAGGGAAGAGAAGAGGGAAGAACGAAGAGTGAAGAATCCAAGTGAAGAATGAAGAACGGGAAATAAAGAATGAAGGAGTTAGAGCATTGCCGCTCTAACTCCTTCACCGTTTATAAACATATAGGATTCTTATCGTCCGATACGACTATTAGAAGTCAAGGGTCATGCCCTTGTCATCAATCTTCTTGTATGTCTTGCCGTTGACTGTAACGTTCTTCGAGTTCTTGGCATCGAAGGCGTGGGTCTTGGCACTCACCTTGATATTATCGAGTTTCACACCGTCGGTACGGTTGATGACGATACCCTGCTGGGCATTGTTTACCTCCATGTCGCTGATGTTGATGTTCTGCACGGGCATCTCTGGCAATCCGTTGAAGTAGGCAGCACGACGAGCTCCACGGCAGGTGATGTGGCGGATGTCGATGTTGCGAAAGGCAGGAGTCGTCTCGTCAACCTTCTTGATGTCCACCTGTTGCTGCTTCTTCTGGTCACCGTCGTTGAGTACCTCAACGGCTGACTTGCCACCATAGTAAAGGTCGAAGGTAACTACATCTGTCTGGATATCGAACATGGACATGTCCTGGATGTAGATGTTCTCTACCACGCCGCCTCTGCCACGCGCACTCTTGAAACGCAGACCTACGTCTGTGCCAAGGAATTGGCAGTCGCGTACCATGACGTTCTTCACGCCACCGCTCATCTCGCTTCCTACGACGAAACCACCGTGGCCCTTGAACACGGTGCAACCGTCTACGATGACATTCTCGCAGGGAATGCCGCGTTTTCTGCCGTCGGCATCCTTGCCGCTCTTGATGCAGATGCCGTCATCGCCTACGTCGAAGGTGGAGTTTACGATCAGCGAGTTCTTGCATGACTCCAAGTCTATGCCGTCACCATTCTGTGCATAGGAAGGGTTGCGCACCAAAACATCCTCTACCAACACGTTCTCGCACATCAAAGGATGGAGGTTCCATGCTGGTGAGTTCTGGAACACTACTCCGTTGAGCCATACGTTCTTACAACCGATGAGGCTCACCAAGACAGGACGCAGATAGTCCTTTGCCTCCTGCCACTCCTCTTCGGCCTTCAGTCCGAGTGGCACATTCATGCCGGCAGCCTTTTCGTCGGCCTTCAGCGAGGCCTCTGATGGGAACCAGTAGTCCTTGTTCTTGAAGGCACCACCACGTGAGGTGATGGCTTTCCACTGTGAGGCTGTCACCTTGGGACGCTTCAGTGGGCGCCAGTATTCTCCATTGCCGTCGATGGCTCCCTTTCCTGTTATCGCCACGTTGGTAAGGTTACGTCCGGAGATGGGCGACTGGCAACGGCGTGTGTCCAGTCCTTCGAACGATGTCTCTACCAACGGATAGAGGTTGACATCTGGCGAGAAGAGGATAACGGCTCCCTTGACAAGGTGGAGGTTGATGTTGCTCTTCAGTGTGATGGGACCTGTAAACCACACGCCCTGTGGAACTTGGAGCGTACCGCCGCCTTTCTGCGAAAGGGCATCAATGGCTTTGGCGAAAGACTCGGTGCAAAGGGTAGAGCCGTCGCCTACGGCACCAAAGTCCTTGAGGTTGACCTCGTTGGCGGGGAACTGCGGACGGGTAACCTTCTCCATCTTGAAAGGCAGGTTCTCGTAGAGCGCATCATACTGACCGGTTTCTACAGCCTGCGAACCGAGTGTCAGCAAGCAAGCGCATACGAAACTAAAAAACTTCTTCATGTGTAATGTTTGCTTTTAGATTAATATTTCGTTTTTAAGTATTTTATAAATGGTGTATACATCCCCTATTCTTATGTATGGGAGGCTCACATTAGTAATAATTGGTGCAAATATAGATATAATATTCCAAGAAACCAAAGTTTTAACAACAAAAACTTGTCAATATCCTCAAATAACCGTAAATTTGCAGCGAACACTATCTGGTAAAAAGATTGAATTGGAAAATTATAAACACCTATTATATAAAAGGCTATGAAGAAAAACGTTTTACTCATTCTCTCGTTGACCTTGGCATTTGCCTCTTCGGCATGGGCGGGTCCACGCAGTTGGCAACAGGCGAAGACCATCGCCCAGCAGGAAGCTGCTAAGATCGGCATTACGCTGGACGAAAGCAGCACCTCCGGCGCTAAAGCCAACGGACAGGCGGCACAGACCAACGCAAGCTACTATGTCTTTGCCAACAGCAACGACAAGGGTTATGTCATTGTCTCTGGCGACGATGTCATGCCCGACATCGTGGGTTATTCCACCAATGGCACGTTCGACGAAAGTCAGTTGCCCGACAACTATGTCGCTTTCCTCAAGGCTTACGCTGCTACCGTCAAGGCGGTACAGGACGGCAACGAGGTTGCCATTGCCAACGTGAAAAAGGCAAAACAGCTACGTGCGGCTAAGACAACTGTGGCTGTGTCTCCTCTCCTCGGAAAGGAAGGTATTTCTTGGAACCAAGATGCGCCATACAACCTTATGTGCCCTCAAATTACTGACGACCAGGGGACAACACGCGCGGCTTCCGGTTGTGTGGCTACAGCTATGGCGCAGATTATGAGATACTACAAGTATCCCTCTGCTACGACCACAGAGATTCCTGCCTATATAACAGAGACCCAAAAAATCAAAATGGAAGCCATCCCCGCCAGCACAGAATTCGACTGGGATAATATGCTTGCCACATATGAGGAGAATGACTATACGCCAGCACAAGGTAACGCTGTAGCCAAATTAATGTTGGCATGTGGCTGTTCGATGACGATGAACTATGGAAGGTCTTCGGGTGCTGGTTCTTATGCAGCCAACGCCTTCGCCAATTACTTCGGCTATAATCCCTACATGATACAGAATGTTGACCGCGGTGCGTTCACAATAGAGGAGTGGATAGACATCATTGACACTGAACTTGCCAACGAACGTCCTATCTTCTACGCAGGGTCTTCTTTTACTGGCGGACACGCTTTCGTGTGTGACGGTTCTGACGGCAATGGTCTCTATCATATCAACTGGGGATGGGGTGGCTTTCAAAACAACTATTTCGACATCACCATTCTCAACCCAGAGAAAGGTGGTATTGGATCGGGCAATGACCCTAATGGCTATACTTGCTACAACGCCATGACCATCGGCATCACGCCTGATCAGGACCTCCGTCCTGGGAGCGTATTGAACTATGCGCCAATCAGTGTCACGAACTATGCTGAGGCAACCAAAATAGAAATCCCTGCATTTACACTGACAAAAAGTACACGCAAGAATGCAAATGATACATTCAGCGCAATGATATACAGTTGCTTCTACTGCAACCACGGCGACAATTTCACAGGAAAGGTTGGCTACGGCATCAAGAATAATGACGGTACATACACTTGCCTCGTATCACAAGACTTAAATAACAGCCCTGCAAATAAAATCAATACGTTTACAAAAACATTATCCTATGCATTCCCTGTTGGTAACACGATACTCTATCCTATCTATAAGAAGGAGGGTGAAGACACATGGAAACGTTGTGTCGCATTAAATATCATTCCGGTCATGATAACAGCGTCAGAGACTGAGGCTGATGCCAACCTCGCTATTCAGGCCGACGTTACCTTCGCCAATGATTTCTACTTGAATGTTCCAACGACGATAAACGTCAAACTGAAGAGTTATCTGGATGAAATTTACTATGGTGGTGCTCCAATAATGATGACAAATGGTATAACTTATGTCGCTTTAGGTAATTTGGACGTTTCACTCTCCCCTTACGGAGAAAAGACAGTTACTACAGATGTCACTCCTACATTATCTGGAACTCTTGCTATTTCTGTCATAGACTTTGATTACAACAGCCTCTGGGAGAAGCAATCTGTAATTGTGGACGAACCTTCGACACCTGTGTTCAAATTAATTGGGGTGGAGACAAACGCAGACAAAACAGAAACGGAAAATGTGAACTTCTTGAATGAAGGAACGGAATATACCATGGTTGCACCCAAGGTGAATCACGATTCCATTACTGTAACATACAGCATACAAAACAATGGCACTACTCCAAATACAATTCCTTACGCCATTTTTGCTGTAAATACCCTCAATGACAACATCTACAAGGCTTCATCTAAGGCCACGAGGGCAGAAGGAAATGGAGCCACTACCAAGGTGAGCGCTTCATTCAGTCCTGATGGTATCGGCAAGAGTGTCATGATTTATCTTGCTAAGTACAATGAGGATACGGGCGTATATAACAAATTATTTGACACTGATTTGCCAAATAATAAATACAGCATTTACAATTCTACAAGTTATATAGAATGCAACGCAGCCAAAATCTTCGCTTACATTGCCGGTGACCCGACAGGCATTTCTACCATCTCTGCCGAGGCAGACGATTTCGTGGCAGGTGGCAATGGCGTGATTGTCGTCAAGTCATCAGCTGCCAAGCATCTGAATGTCTACAACCTGAGTGGTCAGAAGGTGGCAGAGGTAAGTCTCTCCGCTGGAGAACAGCAGACCATCGCTGTACGCCCAGGCATCTACATCGTGGATGGTACAAAGGTGGCAGTAAAATAACGTGGTTCAAGTATTGAATGAGTCCACTTGAAAAAGTATCCCATCAAACAAAAAAAATTAACATACATTACTCTTTGAGATTTTGCAATCTGGAGATTTTTTAGTATCTTTATA